>JANMPY010000293.1:0-1638 GCA_031370095.1 Betaproteobacteria bacterium | reverse complement strand
CGCGACGGGTGCATCGGCCCAATACCTGGGGCTGCCCTCAGAGCAGGAGTTCATGGGCAAAGGCGTTTCCGGTTGCGCGACATGCGACGGATTTTTCTACAAAGGCCAGGACGTCTGCGTCGTCGGCGGCGGCAACACTGCAGTCGAGGAAGCGCTCTATCTTTCCAATATCGCCAAGCACGTAACGGTGGTTCATCGGCGTGATAAATTTCGCTCGGAAAAAATTCTGCAAGACCGATTATTTGCGAAACAAAAAGAAGGCAAGGTCACGATACTTTGGAATCACACGCTCGACGAAGTGCTCGGTGACAAGACTGGCGTGACTGGTGTGCGGCTGAAATCCGCCGCCGACGGCGCCACCAAGGATCTCGCGCTCACCGGTTGCTTTATTGCGATTGGCCATAAGCCCAATACCGAAATTTTTGAAGGGCAGCTTGAGATGGTGAACGGCTATATCGTCACCCAAACTGGCCTGAAAGGAAACGCAACCGCGACTTCCGTGCCCGGTGTATTCGCCGCCGGTGATGTGCAGGATCACGTGTATCGGCAGGCGGTGACGAGCGCTGGCACGGGCTGTATGGCTGCGTTGGATGCGGATAAATATCTGGAAAGTCTGTCGTAATTTTACGGTTTTTAATGTGGTTGCCAGCCCGCAACCATTATCCAAACACTAGCATTGGCGGGCATTTACGGGCATAAATGCTCGGAAAGCGCTGTCAATGCTGGTTCTTGATGTCTAGATTGATGGCGCATTCCCCCAGCGACGACGAAGAGGTATTCCGCGCCGAGATGGCCGACGACGGTGTCAAGCGGTTAGCGCTGCCGCTGCGCGCCACGCTGCAAAAGCCGCGTCCCAAACCGATCCCGTTCAAGCGCATCGAAGACGATCTCGCGATTCCGATCGAGATGATGAAAGACACTTCCGGCTGGGACGCTGACATTGAGAACGGCGACCTCATTACGTTTTTGCGCAAAGGTTTGCCGACAGAATTACTGCGCAAATTAAAACGCGGCCAATGGATTATTCAGGCAACGCTCGATTTGCACGGCTGTACCACCGACGCGGCACGCAGTGAGCTGGCGCGCTTTCTGGGACACGCGCGACACAGCGGCATCCGCTGCGTACGCATCGTCCACGGCAAAGGCACGCGCTCGCCCAATAACGTCGCAGTCATTCGCAATAAAGTGCGGCTGTCGCTGTCGCAACGCGATGAGGTGTTGGCGTTTTGCGACGCGGCGCCCGCTGATGGTGGCTCGGGCGCGGTCGACGTGCTGTTGAAGTCGAGTTAGTAACGCGATAAGCGCTAAAATCTCTGCACGCTCGATGATTGCGAGCGCCCTGCACCTGCACCGAAGCGACCATCCGCGCTTCTGCATCTCTAACCGTATTGAGTATCGCTAAACCCTATGCACTTTTCATTCTCCCGACCGTTGCTGATTTTGCTCGCGCTGCTGGCAATTTTCATCACCTTTGACGACCTCGATGATCGCAAGCTTGCCAATCCGGACGAGGGTCGGTATTCGGAAATATCGCGGGAAATGGCCGCGTCCGGCGATTTTGTGACACCGCGATTGAATGGCCTCAAGTATTTTGAAAAGCCGCCCCTACAGTATTGGGCGACCGCCGTTTCCTTTAAG
>JANMPY010000282.1:0-9408 GCA_031370095.1 Betaproteobacteria bacterium | reverse complement strand
CAGGCGATTGCGATTGGGCTGGGTGATTTTGTTGTAGGTAAATTCACGCTCTTTGTAGTAGCCCACGTCGGTTGGAAAGTCGCGCATCAACGCGTTGGCGAGAATGGCGATGTCCTCGGCGGTTGAATAAAGTTGCGGGTTAGGCAGACCGGTGGCATTGGTGAAATTACTGTTTTTCATGCCGAGTTTTAGCGACTGCTTGTTCATCATCTGCGCAAACAAATCCTCCGACCCGGCAATGCCTTCGGCTAACGCGATGGAGGCATCGTTGCCGCTTTGCACAATCATGCCGCGCAATAATTGCTCGATGGTCGGCGTTTGCTTCGGGTCGATGAACATGCGCGAGCCTTCCGCGCGCCACGCCCGCTCTGATACCGGCAGTGTTTGCGTTAGCGTGATTTTTTTGTCGCGCAGCGCTTCAAAGGCGAGGTACGCCGTCATTAATTTTGTGAGCGAGGCCGGCTCGAAGCGGTCGCTGGCGGCCTGCTGCGCGAGGATCTGGCCGGAGCCCGCGTCAAACAACACATAGGCACGCGCAGCGATCGGTGGCGCGGCAATGTCGGCGCTGATGTTTGGCACTTGGGCGACGCCGGCGGTTGCGGCAAAAAAAGTTGCGGCAAAAAATGTAAGCAATGATTTTGTTGGCACGGTGATGTTACTTTCAAGGTTGCTGGATGATGGGTGAAAAATCGTGCGAGCGTTTGACGTGGGCGGCGATGGTCTCGGCTTCTTCGCGCGTTGCGTAAGGTCCCATGCGCACACGAACCAAATTATCTTTATGCGATAGACGGATCGGTTCACGATTCCAGTCCAGCTCGTGCGTCATGCGCGCGCGGAAAATTTCCGCGTTTTCCGTGGTGCCGAACGCGCCCAGTTGCAGATAGAACCCGGAAGCTTCCGGGATGACGGGCGATGAAACGACGGCCTGCGCTGCGGTTGTACCTAGCGGCAACGGCGTGATTGTCAGAGTCGGTGTGACCGCAGCGCTTGTCTCGCTGAGCCTGCCCGGAAATACCCGCTCGACAATCACCGTTGCACTGCCGCGTCGCGCGTAGTCGAGCTTGGCCGCTGCCGTGTAGGAAAGATCGATGACGCGATCCGAGTGAAAGGGCCCTCGATCATTCACTCGCACTACCACCGATTTGCCGTTGGCCGGGTTGGTCACGCGCACGTAACACGGCAGCGGCAATGTCGGATGCGCAGCCGTCATCGCGTACATATCGTACGTCTCGCCCATCGACGTTTTCTGTCCGTGGAATTTGCGGCCGTACCAAGAGCCAATGCCTTGCTGGCGAAACGGCTCGTTCGAAACATTGGGCACATAAGTCTTGCCGAACACGGCGTACGTGCGGTTCGCACCGCGATGCAGCGGCTCGACGCGTGGCACGGCATCAGGAATCGATTCAAGACTTGCTGGCGGATTTTCACCGGGGCCGTCGTCGAGGTAGTAGGCACCGGGTTTTGAAGTTGTGACGGGTGATGGTTTTGCAGGCTCGGTTTTTTTGGATGTGGTGCCGCAGCCCGCTAACGCGAACATTAGCGCGAACACAAATAAAATTGGACCCCGGCCTGCGCCGGGGAGACACTGGTGAAGCGCTACGTTGTCCCGATGCGAGTCGCCGAGTAACGCAGGGCATCCCGTCGCAACTGATTGCCACTCGCAACGTTTCGCAAACGCGGCTGGATTTCCGCATTCGCGGATAAGGCAAACGCCAGCACTGGCGAGCCTACCAGACCATAAATGCCTCAAACACCTCACCAAATGGCGTTCTACGCATTCAAATGCGGGGTAAATCACCATCAAGTCGACACCAGCCGCTTATGCGTGGAAATACTCATTAATATTCCAAAGCCCATGAACATCGACAAAATCGCGGTGCCACCATAGCTCACCAACGGCAGCGGCACCCCGACCACCGGCAAAATTCCCGTGACCATGCCGATGTTCACAAACGCATAAGTAAAAAACGTCATCGTGATCGCGCCCGCCAGCAACCGCGAAAATGTCGTCGGAGCATTCATCGCAATCATCAGGCCGCGACCGATGACGATCATGTACAAAGTGATGAGTAACAACAAACCGAGAAGACCAAATTCCTCACCGAACACCGCCAAAATAAAATCGGTGGAGCGCTCAGGAATAAAATCAAGCCGCGACTGGCTGCCATTGAGCCAGCCCTTGCCCAGTATGCCGCCGGAGCCGATCGCAATCGTCGACTGGATGATGTGATAGCCCGCGCCGAGCGGATCGGTGCTTGGGTCGAGCAGCGTGAGAATGCGAGTGCGCTGATAGTCGTGCATCATGCTCCACGCAAACGGTAGCGCGGCGAGACCGGCGATGCCGGCGCTGATGAGCAGCTTCCACGACAGGCCGGCTAAAAAAATCACAAAAAATCCGGATGAAAAAATCAGCACCGAAGTTCCAAGATCGGGCTGCCGCATGATCAGCGCGGTCGGTATCAGCAAAATCAATCCACCGAACACATAGTCCTTGATGTTGAGGCCAGCTTCCTTGCGATGGAAATACCACGCGAGTAATAGCGGCACACCGATTTTCAAAATTTCCGACGGCTGGATGGTGGCAAAGCCGAGGCTTAACCAGCGCCGCGCGCCGTTGCGAATTTCGCCGAACAGTGCAACGCTGACCAGCAGCATGAGCCCCGCGATGTAGATCGGAATGGCGAGCCGCATCAATTGTTGCGGCGGAATGTTGGCGGCGATCCACAGCACGACGAGTGCCACCGCAAAATTGCGCGCCTGCCCCAGCGCGCGGTCCATCGACTGGCCGCTCGCCGAATACACCACCGCCAGCGACAGCGCGGCGATCACCATGAGTGTCACCATCAACGGGCCGTCGAGGCGCCGTGTGAGTGCGTCAAACGCCCGCTCAATCAGCGTTCTTGGGCTCATCTTTAGCGATTACCACTTTTGGTTTTCTCGGATCAGGTATTTTGCCCAGCAAAAAATAATCAAAGATTTCACGTGCAATCGGTGCCGCCGCAGTTCCACCGAAGCCGCCGTTTTCCACCAACACGGCGAGTGCAATCGTTGGCTTGTCGGCAGGCGCATAGGCGATGAACCAGGCGTGGTCGCGCAGTTGCTGGGCGACCGCGCTCTCTTTATATTTTTCGCCCTTCAAGCCGAACACCTGCGCGGTGCCGGTCTTGCCGCCGCTGGTGTATGCCGACTTGGAAAAAGTCCGTAAGCCCGTGCCGCCGACTTCGCTGTTCACGCCGATCAGCGCGCGCTTGATGAGCGCAATATTTTCAGGCTTCAACTGTAGACGCTTGGGCGCCTCGGTCGACGCACGTTGCTTGGCCTGCTCGGCACCTGCGCTCGCGACACCGCGTACCAGATGCGGACGAAACACGATGCCATCGTTGGCGATGGCGGCGATGGCGTGCGCCAGTTGCAGTGGTGTGTAGGCGTTATAGCCCTGCCCGATGCCGGCCGAAATGCTGTCGCCCAAATACCATTTGCGCGCTTCCGATGTGCCGCGCGCAAAACGCTTTTCTTTCCATGCGCGCGACGGCAAAACACCTTCTTTTTCGCCGTCAATATCAATGCCGGTTTTGACGCCGAAGCCGAGCCGCGAAAGAAATTCGGCCGTCCTGTCGATGTCGGTTTCGGACGCGAGCTGGTAGTAATAGGTGTCGCAGGACTCGACAATCGACTTGTGCATATCGACGCTGCCGTGACCGCCCGGCTTGTCGTCGCGCCAGCGATGCGCCACACCGGGCAATGCGAAGTATCCGGGGTCGCGGATGCTTTGTTCGGGCGTGCGCTTGCCGGATTCGAGTGCGGCCAGCGCGAGAAATGGTTTGATCGTCGAGCCCGGCGGATAGGCGCCCTGCAAGACGCGATTCAGCAGCGGTTTATCGGGCGAGTTATTGAGCAAATCCCAATTTAACGGATCGATCCCATCGACGAATAAATTAGGATCGAAACCGGGCTTGGATACCAACGCTAATATCTCGCCATTATTCGGGTCGATGGCGGCTAAGCCACCACGAAAATCGCCGAACGCTGCTTCCGCAATTTTTTGCAATTTAATATCGAGGGTGAGGGTGAGGTTATTGCCGGCGATGGATTCTGATTTCGCGAGTGAACGCATGGCCCGCCCGCCCGAGTCGACTTCGACTTGTTCGGAGCCGGTGGTGCCGTGCAGCTCGGCCTCAAAGCTGCCCTCGACGCCGAGCTTGCCGATGTGGTCAGTGCCTTTGTAGTTCACCGTTAAATTGTTGGCCTCAATGCGTTTCAAGTCGGCGTCATTGATGCGGCCGATGTGGCCGATGGCGTGGGAGGCGACTTCACCGAACGGATAGTTGCGAAACAGCCCCGCACTGATTTCAAAACCGGGAAAACGAAAACGGTTGACCGCAAAGCGCGCGATCTCTTCATCGCTTAAGCGATTGCGTATCGGCAGCGACTCGAAACTCTTGCTGTCTTCGAGCAGGCGTTTAAAGCGCCGCCGGTCCCGCGGCTGTATATCGACGATACCGGCCAGCGAATCAAACGCGGCATCAAGATTTTTTATTCTGGATGGCATCACGCGCAAGGTATACGCCGAATAATTCGCAGCCAACACCACACCGTTGCGATCAGTAATGATGCCGCGGTTGGGCACCACCGGCACCACTGAAATACGGTTGGCTTCGGCAAGGGTGTGAAAATAATCTCGCTTCATCACCTGCAAATAAAACATTCGCGCGGCCAGCGTGGCGAATGCGATCAGGATGATGGCACCTCCCACCAACACGCGGTTGCGGAAGGTGTTTAATTCCGCTTCGCGGTTTTTGATTGCGGTGCCGACCATGCGCTAACTCTTGATTTGTCCGGAACGACGGCGCAGACCCGGCAGCGCAATCAACACGCTGATCGCGGGCCACAATACCGCGCTAATGATCGGTGGCAACACCATCCAAGGCCCCGGTAATTCGCGGCCGAGCGAGAGATTGAGGACTACGCCAATCAGCTGCGCCAGCAAACCAATCGCGCCGACGTGCAAGGCCTGCGCGGGCAAACTCAATTGCAGCATGCGTACGCGCAACAGTTGCACCAAAAATATGGCGGTGACGTACATCAGTGCGTGTTGCCCGAGCAGCGCACTATCGGCCACATCCATCAACAGCCCGAGGAAAAACCCCAATCCCTGGCCAACAAAACGCGGCTCATGCACCGCCCAATAAAGCAGGATCAGCAGCACAAAATCCGGGCAGACCTGCAATGTGACGCCGCTCCAGGGCAATAAATTGAGCAGGAACGCGATGACGAACGCGCCAATCAGCAAGCGCAACGGCGCAGGCGGACGCATCGACTCGCGGGAAACGGGCGATAGATCCATGTGTCTACCTGACCTCGCGACGTTTGGGTGTCACGCGTTCCCGACCCAAATTGCTATTGTCGGGCACGACATCCGGGCGCGGATAATTTTTCAATTCTTCCTGCGTCAATACTTTCACAAAGCGTTGTTGCTCGGTGCCGGCAACGGGCTTGGCGGTGATGCGGGCGAATTGAAACGCGGGATTTCGCTCCACGTTCGTCACTAGCGCTACCGATAGTCCCGCCGGATAAGTGCCATCAATGCCGGACGTCACCATCGCGTCGCCGACCTGAATATCGGCACCGACAGGGATGAATGGAATATCGATGGTGCCGTCGCGACCGGTGCCGACGGCGATGGCACGCAGTCCGCTGCGAAGCCCCAGCACCGGCACCGATTGATCTTTTTCGGTCGACAGTGTGAGCTCCGAAGTGAGGATGCCGACTGCCGTGAGCTGTCCGACCACGCCGGTGCCATCGATGACGGCCAGGCCCGGCGACAAACCATGCGAGCTGCCTTTATCGATAATGACTTTGCGCACGAAGGGATTGCGCGCGTCGCGAATGATTTCAGCAACCACACCGCGATCCCCAAATCGTTTGTTGGCGTTGCTCAAGGAAGCAAAATAATCACGCTCGGCGCGGATCAATTGCGATTGTTGGTGACCGGCGGTGAGCTCCATCACGCGCGCGTTAAGTGCCGCGTTCTCGGTAACGAGTCGCTCCTGATCGGAAAAATACGTGCCTACGCGGCGCGCAAATTTGCCCGGCAACATCAGCGTCTGCTCAACCGGCGTGAGCACCACCGACACACCAAGGCGAACGAACGCAAGCGCTTGAAAGCGATGATCCGCGATCATGATCGCAATCGCTGCAAGCGAAAAAAATGTCAGGCGCGCGAGCGCACTGGGGCCCCGACTGAAGAAATTTTCTTGATAGGCTGACATTCAACCCGGTCCTGTTATTATCGAATTACCAACGACTCCGCAGGGAGCAAAAAATCAAGCATCACGTTTCGTTGGTAAACACAGAGCCGAGCTTGTCCATTTCCTCCAGCGCGCGACCAGAACCGCGCACCACGCAGGTCAGTGGATCATCAGCCACGATCACCGGCAAGCCGGTTTCTTCGACCAGCAGGCGATCCAACTCGCGCAGCAGGGCGCCACCACCGGTAATGACCATGCCTTTTTCGGCATTGTCGGCGCCCAACTCGGGCGGCGTTTGTTCGAGCGCTGATTTCACGGCGGAGACGATGGAATTAAGCGGCTCGGTGAGCGCCTCTAAAATTTCATTCGATGAAATCGTGAACGAGCGCGGAATACCTTCGGCGAGATTGCGACCCTTCACTTCCATCTCGCGCACCTCGCTGCCCGGAAAGGCTGAGCCAATCGTCTTCTTGATATTTTCAGCGGTTGCTTCGCCGATCAGCATGCCGTAGTTGCGACGAATGTAATTGATGATGGCCTCATCAAACTTGTCACCACCGACGCGCACCGAGGCCGAGTAAACAATGCCGCCGAGCGAGATGACGCCGACCTCGGTGGTACCGCCACCGACGTCAACCACCATCGAGCCGGTCGGCTCGGCAATCGGCAGCCCCGCACCGATGGCGGCGGCCATCGGCTCCTCGATCAAAAATACTTGCGACGCACCAGCGGCAACTGCCGATTCGCGAATCGCGCGCCGCTCAACCTGCGTTGAGCCGCACGGCACGCAGATGACGATGCGCGGGCTTGGCAAATACCACTGCGCGTCGTGTACTTTTTTGATGAAGAACTTGAGCATGTGCTCGGTGGTGTGAAAGTCGGCGATCACGCCGTCTTTCATCGGCCGGATTGCGGTGATGTTGCCGGGCGTTCTGCCCAGCATCATCTTGGCAGCCTGGCCGACGGCTTGAATGGTTTTCTTGGAGTTGGGACCCGCATCCTGACGAATGGCAACCACCGAAGGCTCATCGAGAACGATGCCTTTGCCACGAACATAAATGAGGGTATTTGCCGTGCCGAGATCGATAGCTAAATCGGTGGAGAGATACTTTGAGAAGAACGAGAACATGTTGCCTTTCCTGGTGCCGGCACACCGGTCCTTGTGCGCCGCATTTCCCACCTTCTCCCTGAAGAGAGGGTTGGGGTGAAGGATTGATCCGACGTCAATTTCGATTCCACAATATTGCTGAATCGAGACATCAAGCGTCGAACCTGCCTGCAACACGTGCGGATGCGCCAAACGCCCATCACGGTTGCTAAATAACTGTCTTTTTGCCGGTTTCCCCCTAGAGGGAAAAACGTTATTCCCCCTCGACAGGCGGAGTGTTTCGGTCAATCGTCTATAATACCGCATCAACGCGCCAAAAGCGTGCGGATCACAGGCAATTTGACCGCAAATCGAGGGCACTTTGGCTCGCATTTGTAGTCCATCCGCCGCGTCCTGCGTTCCCTGCAAACCCCCGTAAAGCAAGTCCCGGTTTCGATGAAACTCACTCCCGACGATCTCAAGCGCTTAGCAGTGCTGGCCAAAATTACCGTGTCGGATGCCGATGTCAGCGCCTTGCAAGCGCAGCTTAACGGCGTTTTTGACCTGATCGACGAGCTACAAGCGGTCGACACCACGGGCATCGAGCCGCTCGCGCACCCGCTTGACGTGATGCAGCACATGTCGCAACGCTTGCGTGAGGATCGCGTCACCGAGACCGATCAACGCGCCGCCAACATGGCCAACGCACCTGCGGAAGAGAATGGATTATTCCTGGTGCCGAAGGTGCTCGATTGAGTCGCCGATGAATTTCGCGAATGCTTCCCTCACCGCCCTGCGCGCCGCGCTCGACACGAAACAGGTTTCGGCGACCGAACTGGCCGAATATTTTTTGGCGCGCGCCGAGCGTGCGTTGGTCGTCAACGCTTTCCTGCATATTGATCGTGGCCTCACGCTCAGTCAGGCACGTGAAGCTGATGTGCGAATCGCCCGCGGCGAAGCGGGCCCGCTCACCGGCATTCCGGTCGCGCACAAAGATATTTTTGTCACCAGGGATTGGCGCTCGACTGCGGGCTCGAAGATGCTGGCCGATTACGTTTCGCCGTTTGACGCGACCGTCGTTGAAAAATTAGGCATGAGCGGCGCGGGCATGGTCTGCCTTGGCAAATTAAATTGCGATGAATTTGCGATGGGCTCATCGAACGAGAATTCCGCATTCGGCCCGGTAAAAAACCCGTGGAATTTAGCCAAAATACCCGGCGGGTCATCCGGTGGCTCGGCCGCCGCGATTGTCGCTGGTCTGACGCCTGCGGCCACTGGTACCGACACGGGAGGGTCGCTCCGCCAACCGGCTGCCATGTGCGGCATCACCGCGATAAAGCCCACCTATAGCCGTGTTTCGCGGTACGGCATGATCGCCTTTGCCTCCAGCCTCGACCAAGGCGGGCCGATGGCAAAAAGCGCCGAAGACTGCGCGCTCTTGCTCGACGCGATGTCAGGGTTCGATGAGCGCGATTCGACTAGCTTGAATACGATTGAAGCACAAACACCAATACTGGCGCGGTTCACAGAGGCATATGCCGCTGGGAGCCGCGCCAGTGCTAGTGTTCCGCTTCAGGGCGTGCGCATTGGCGTGCCGAAAGAATTTTTTGGTGCAGGCCTGGCAGCAGATGTTGCCAATGCCGTTGAAGCCGCGTTGAAAGAGTTCGAAAAACTCGGTGCAATCCGCGTCGAGATTTCGCTGCCGCGCACCCGTCTGGCAATCCCCGCGTACTACGTGATTGCGCCTGCCGAAGCCTCGAGCAATCTGGGTCGTTTTGACGGCGTACGCTATGGCCATCGCAGCAAAAAATATCACGATCTGGGCGAGATGATTGCGAACTCGCGCGCAGAGGGATTCGGCGCAGAAGTGAAGCGGCGCATCTTCACCGGCACGTATGTGCTTTCGCACGGCTATTACGACGCTTATTATTTGCAGGCGCAACGTGTGCGCCGTTTGATCGGTCTCGATTTTCAGCAAGCATTCAAGTCGTGCGATTTCATCATGGGTCCGGTCGCGCCGACCACCGCGTGGGATCTCGGCGCTAAATCGAGCGATCCGGTCGCGATGTATCT
>JANMPY010000240.1:0-3147 GCA_031370095.1 Betaproteobacteria bacterium | reverse complement strand
CGCGAGCGGCCACGTTTCCTGATTCAAGCGGTGCTTGAAAAAACCGAATGACCTCGGCGGTCGTTTTTGCATACCACAGCGTCGGTGTTCGTTGCCTGCACGTGTTGCTGCGGCACGGCATCGACGTAAAACTGGTGGTGACGCATCTCGATAATCCAGACGAAAACATCTGGTTCGACAGCGTTGCCGATCTAGCCGCGACACATAAAATTGATGTCGTCACGCCGCTTGACCCCAACACGCCCGCATTCATCGATCAGCTCGACAGTCTGGCAGCCGATTTTCTGTTTTCGTTTTATTACCGCATGATGTTAAAGCCCGCGTTGCTTGCTACCGCTAAACGCGGCGCGTTTAATATGCATGGCTCGCTGTTGCCAAAATATCGCGGTCGCGTGCCCGTCAATTGGGCCATCATCAACGGCGAAACCGAAACGGGGGCTACGCTCCACGAAATGGTCGAAAAACCGGATGCGGGACGCATCGTCGATCAGGAGTCGGTGCCGATCCTTGCGGATGACAATGCGTTCGATGTTTTTAACAAAGTCGCCGCCGCTGCCGAGGTGGCGCTCGACCGCGCGTTGCCGACGCTTCTTGACGGATCGGCTGTGTTGCGCACGCAAAATCTCGCCGCAGGCACTTACTTCGGCGGTCGTAAACCGGAAGATGGCATCATCGATTGGTCAGACACTGCGCAAAACATTCATAATCTTGTGCGTGCGGTTGCGCCGCCGTATCCGGGCGCGACCACGACGATAGACGGAGCGACGGTGAAAGTGACGCGCACGCAACTGGCGCCATTGCATTTCAAACACCATAATCCGGCAACGTTGAATGTTAGTAGCGAGCGGGTCATTGCGCTTTGTGGAGACGGGCGGATGTTGCGAATTATCGAGTGCGAGATCGACGGCCAACTTTATAATGAGATCATGCTGGCGGCGCGACTCGGTATCGGCGTGCTCTCCCTCAAGTAGCCTTCCACTGCACGCCGACACAAAAAACAAATTCATCACCACCTGAAAATCATGAAAAAAATTCTCATACTCGGCGTCAACGGCTTCATCGGCCATCACCTGTCCAGGCGCATCCTCGACACCACCGACTGGGAGGTGTACGGCATGGATATGAGCTCGGATCGCGTGAAGCCTTTCATGAGCGACCCGCGCTTTCATTTTTTCGAAGGTGACATCACCATCAATAAAGAATGGATCGAATACCACATCAAGAAATGCGACGTGGTGTTGCCGCTGGTGGCGATCGCCACACCGTCGACCTACGTGAAAGATCCGCTGCGTGTGTTCGAGCTCGATTTCGAGGCCAATCTGCCATTCGTGCGCTCCTGCGTGAAGTATAAAAAACGCATCATCTTTCCATCGACCTCCGAGGTCTACGGCATGTGCGCAGATGATGAGTTTGATCCACATGCGTCCAATCTGGTATTGGGCCCGATTGAAAAACAGCGCTGGATTTATTCCTGCTCCAAGCAGTTGATGGATCGCGTCATTTTTGCGTATGGCTCGCGTGACGAGCTTGACTTCACGCTGTTTCGCCCGTTCAACTGGATCGGTGCGGGACTCGACTCCATTCACACGGCGAAGGAAGGATCCAGCCGCGTCATCACCCAATTTTTCGGCCATATCGTGCGCGGCGAGCCGATCAAACTGGTCGATGGCGGCGCGCAAAAGCGCGCGTTTACCTATGTCACCGACGGTATCTCGGCGCTGACCAAAATTATCGCCAACGAAAATAACGTTGCGAGCGGTCAAATTTATAACATCGGCAATCCCAAAAATAATTACTCGGTGCGCGAATTGGCGACCATGATGCTGGAGCTGGCCAAGAGCTACCCGGAGTACAAAGACACAGCGGCCAAAGTGAAACTGATCGAGACCACATCCGGCGACTACTATGGCAAGGGTTATCAGGACGTACAAAATCGCGTGCCAAAAATCGACAACACCATGAAAGATTTACACTGGTCGCCGCAGGTGAATATGGCCGACGCGCTCAAGGGAATATTCGACCATTACCGTATCGAGCTTGAAGACGCCAAGCATCTCGTCGATTAGATTTCTACGGAGCATTCCCATGTTTGGCATTCACGATCTTGCGTTATTCATTCTTGCCGGCCTGCTGCTCAACATCACGCCGGGACCTGACATGCTCTATATTGCCGGTCGCACCGCACGCCAGGGATTTCGTAGCGGCCTGGCTGCAGTGATGGGTATCAACGCGGGCTGTCTGGTACATACATTTGCGGCGGCAATCGGCTTGTCGGCGATTTTGACAACATCAGCCGAGGCTTTTTTCGCCGTCAAGCTCGTGGGTGCCGCGTACCTGGTGTACGTCGGCATTTCGCTGCTGCTGGAAAAGGAGCGCGCGGGCACGTCGCTCGAAATTTCCAGCACCCTGCCATTGAAGACCACGCGTCAGGTGTTCTGGCAAGGATTCCTCACCAATGTGCTAAACCCGAAAGTGGCGCTATTTTTCCTGGCCTTCCTGCCACAGTTCATCTCGACCGACAGTACGACCAAACCAGTCGCGTTCGTGCTGCTCGGCGTCATCTTCATTTTCAACAGCCTGTTCGTGACGATTGGTTTTGCGGCACTGATCGCCCGCGCCAGTGCTCGGTTTCAGAGCTCCTCCCGCGTTGCATTTTGGTTAAACCGTGGCTGCGGTGCGCTGTTCATCGCCATCGGCGTCAAACTCGCCCTCACCGAGAAAAACATATGAGCAATCCAATCGTCGGTGTCGTGATGGGCTCCCAGTCTGACTGGGATGTGATGCAACATGCCGCCAATGTATTGCGCGATTTCGGCGTAACGTTCGAGCACAAAGTGGTATCCGCACACCGCACGCCTGACGCGATGTTTACCTACGCCGAGAGCGCCAAGGCGCGCGGCTTGCAATGCATCATCGCCGGTGCCGGGGGTGCCGCGCATTTGCCCGGCATGATTGCGAGCAAGACCACGATTCCGGTGCTGGGTGTGCCAGTGCCATCAAAGCATTTGGCGGGACAGGATTCGCTTTATTCGATCGTGCAAATGCCCAAAGGCATTCCTGTTGCCACGTTTGCGATTGGTGAAGCGGGTGCAGCGAATGCGGCCCTGTTTGCAGTGAGCTTGCTCGCAAACGTCGACGCGTCTCTTG
>JANMPY010000239.1:0-2065 GCA_031370095.1 Betaproteobacteria bacterium | reverse complement strand
GCAACTGCGGATCCACGTCACGCGCCATGAATGGTGAGAAGTCGGATTGCGGCGTGAGGCTGTCGAGCGATGGTAGCACAACGGGTGCATCGACGATGGGTAAACTCGGCTCTGGGTGCGACTCTTCAGGCACTTTTGCCTGAAGATGCACGCCAATACTAGTGTTTGCCATTGCGTCCCCAGCGGGAAGGCTCACCGCTGGCTCATCATTTGGCGGCAGCTCGCGCGCCTCGCCGCTTTGCTTTAGCCTCGCCCAGCGCGACAGAAAATCTTCGCCTGTTTTAGCATCCACGTGTTTGTCGACGGTCATGACATGCCACTCTTGTAGCGCCCATCTTTGCTCTCAAACGATTTTGGTCGGATGCGCTGCTTTTTCATCGGCGGCTGATAATTTTGCTGCACCCACTCGGAAAGTGCGGCGTGAATATCCGGCGGCATGGCCACGCTCTCCACTTTTTCCTGTGCGTCCATCAGCCGCGCCGCTTCGTTGTAGCTTAACGTGACCAAATGCGGATGTATCTCCACGCCATCCTCGTCCGTGCGCCAGGTCACGAATACCTTCGGTTCCGGCCCGGTGACGTTCAAATAATATCCTTCCGCTTCATCGCGAAACACCTGCAGCACAAAGCCCGGATAAAGCTTATGCAATAGCCCTTCCCTCTCCATGAGCACGCGCGGCTCGGTGGTGCTGCCGTCGTCCGGCAACACACCAGCCAGCTGCCATTTTTCGCTTAGCCAGCGGTTGTTGATGGCGATGCGCTCCATCACCACCGAAATCGCGAACGTCAATTTTTCCACTGCATATCCATTAAAAATAGCCGCGAATTTGTATCAGGCTAGTTTCGCACAACGCGGCTATCGGCAACAAAAGTTGTGCGGCAATTCCGTTATGCTGTATACATGACTTCGCGAAGTACGATCAACATTATCCCAATTGCCGACATCCGCTCGCAGCGCATTCCCAAGCTCATGGGTGCGGTGGATGCACACACCCTCGCCGACACGCGCGGTCGCCGTCTGCGCGACCTCCGGATCTCGGTCACGGATCGCTGCAATTTCCGCTGCACCTACTGCATGCCCAAGGAAGTGTTTGATGCCAATTACCAATTCCTGCCGCACGCAGAATTGCTGACGTTCGAGGAAATTGTCCGGGTGGCGAAAATCTCGCACGGACTTGGTGTGGAAAAAATTCGCCTGACCGGCGGCGAGCCGTTACTGCGTAAAGGCATTGAGCGGCTAATCGAAATGCTGGCAAAAGAATTGCCGGGCATCGACTTGACGCTCACCACCAACGGCAGCGCGCTCAAAGCAAAAGCGCAAAGTCTCAAAGACGCCGGCTTGAAGCGCGTCACGGTGAGTCTTGATTCGTTGGATGATGCCACTTTCCGCGCGATGAACGATGTCGATTTTCCTGTCGCCAAAGTACTCGACGCGATCGATGCCGCGTCAGCCGTTGGCTTGGGGCCGATCAAGATCAACACGGTGGTCAAGCGCGGTGTGAACGATCACCAGATCGTCGACATGGCGCGGTACTTCAAAGGTTCCGGGCATATCGTGCGCTTTATCGAGTTCATGGATGTCGGCGCGACCAATGGCTGGTGCATGGATGATGTGATTGTCTCCGCAGAAGTGATACGTCTCATCAGTGCTGAATTCCCGCTCGTTGTTGCCGATGCGAATTATCAGGGTGAAGTGGCGGAACGCTGGCGCTATGCGGACGGGGCTGGAGAGCTCGGGGTTATTTCAAGTGTCACCCAAGCGTTTTGTTCAAGCTGCACACGTGCGCGACTTTCTACCGACGGGCAGATTTTTACTTGCCTCTTTGCGGAGAAGGGTTTCGATATTAAAAGTCTATTGCGCGGCAGCGATCAAAAAGGTGCAGACTTGGAAATAACAAACGCACTCGCCGCAATTTGGCAGCAGCGTGCGGATCGGTATTCGGAGATTCGCACGGTCGATACGGCGAAGGCGCGGAAGGTTGAGATGAGTTTTATTGGTGGATGAAGTGAAGAGCCAACAGACGGCGCTGTTCGAATTACAAGCCATGGCGACCGTAGCCTTGAGA
>JANMPY010000208.1:0-1500 GCA_031370095.1 Betaproteobacteria bacterium | reverse complement strand
CCGACGACAAGCTTGCCGTCGTTGACAATGGCAAGCTCCAGCAGCGTGTTGGCGACGCGACCGTAGACATCCATCAACGCCAGCGTGGAAATCTTGCGTTCCGCATCACGCAGACGCTTGGCCAACGCTTTCATGACGATTGCGGCGATGCGCGGCGCTTTGTCGATGCAAATCTCGAAAGCCTCGTGGGAAAGGATGCGAAACGTGGCAGGCTCCAGCGTAGCAACGGAAGCCGAGCGCGGCTGCTTGTCGATCAAGGCCATTTCGCCAAAAAAATCGCCGGGGCCGAGAATTTTCAAAATAATTTCGCGGCCATCTTCGTCGCCAATGAAAACCTTCACCCGACCGGTGTCGATCAAATATAGCGAATCGCCGTCCTGACCTTCGGTGAACACGACCGTGCCTTTGGGCACCGGCTTTTCAATCGCGAGATCGCCAAGCAGCGCAAGATCGGTATCGCTCAAATCTTTGAATAATGGTATCGAACGCAACATATTGCCTCCGTGTGACTTTATGTTTACCTGCCAGCTCTATGTTTCAGCGGCGGCGCAAAACCTGCTTCCGCATCTTAGTCTCTCACAATTGCGCGTCCACATTTCATGATGCATTTTGTGACTTTTGGGCATTGCCCGCGACTTGATTTTTTTATCATCGCCGCACATATGATTAACCAGTCAGTCGCTCGGTTAAAATGGCTGACTGATCATAAACACTAGCCGAAAGAATCGCATGTCCAACCATCATCATCGCCTCATCATACTGGGGTCGGGTCCCGCAGGTTATACGGCCGCCATCTATGCCGCGCGGGCCAATTTGAATCCAGTACTCATTACCGGCATCGCGCAGGGCGGCCAGTTAATGACCACCACCGAGGTCGAAAATTGGCCCGCCGACATTGAAGGCCTGCAAGGCCCGGATCTGATGGAGCGGTTCCTGAAACACGCCGAACGGTTCGACACCAAAATTATTTTTGATCACATTAATACCGTCGATTTCAAGCAGCGTCCGTTGAGTTTGAAAGGTGATACCGATACCTACACCTGCGACGCGCTGGTGATCGCGACGGGTGCATCGGCCCAATACCTGGGGCTGCCCTCAGAGCAGGAGTTCATGGGCAAAGGCGTTTCCGGTTGCGCGACATGCGACGGATTTTTCTATAAAGGCCAGGACGTCTGCGTGGTCGGCGGCGGCAACACTGCAGTCGAGGAAGCGCTCTATCTTTCCAATATCGCCAAGCATGTGACAGTCGTACACCGTCGCGATAAATTTCGCTCGGAGAAAATTCTGCAGGATCGATTATTTGCGAAGCAAAAAGAAGGCAAGGTCACGATCCTTTGGAACCACACGCTCGACGAAGTGCTCGGCGACAAAACCGGCGTGACTGGTGTTCGGCTGAAATCCACCGCCGACGGCGCGACCAGGGATCTCGCGCTCACCGGTTGCTTTATTGCGATTGGCCATAAGCCCAATACCGAAATTTTTGAAGGGCAGCTTGAGATG
>JANMPY010000258.1:0-5859 GCA_031370095.1 Betaproteobacteria bacterium | reverse complement strand
ATGCGCGGCGAAGTGCCGGGCATGGTGAAAGCAAGCTGGTAATCCTCACGCAAACGGAGACATATTATGAGCATGAGTGATCCAATCGCCGATATGCTGACTCGCATTCGTAATGCGCAGCAGTCGGAAAAAGTCGATGTGACGATGCCTTCTTCGAAAGTGAAGACGGCCATTGCCAAAGTGTTGAAGGACGAAGGCTACATTGAAGACTTCGCCATTCGCACCATCGAAGGCAAAAACGAATTAAACGTGAGTCTCAAGTACTACGCGGGCAAACCGGTTATCGAGAAGATCGAGCGCATCTCGCGCCCTGGTCTTCGCGTCTACCGTGGCCGCGAAGATATTAAACCCGTCATGAACGGTTTGGGTGTGGCCATTGTGTCCACTTCCCAAGGCGTGATGACTGATCGCAAAGCGCGTGCTACCGGTGTCGGTGGTGAAGTGCTCTGCATCGTGGTGTAAGGAGACCGACATGTCACGTGTAGGCAAACTCCCAATCACCGTACCCGCAAAAGTCGAAGTGACGCTTGCGGCCAATGAAATTACCGTCAAGGGCCCATTGGGCACCTTGAAGCAGGCCGCGTCGAACGATGTCGTTATCAAGAAAGACGGCGACAAGATCGTGCTAGAAGCTGCTAACAGCTCACAGCAGTCGAACGCCATGTCCGGCACCATGCGCGCGTTGCTCGCCAATATGGTTATCGGTGTGGAAAAAGGCTTTGAGAAAAAACTGATGCTTGTCGGCGTGGGCTACAAAGCGGCGGCGGCAGGTACAAAGTTGAATCTGACGTTGGGTTTTTCGCATCCGGTCGTGCATGCAATGCCTGAAGGCGTGAAGTGCGAGACGCCGGTGCCGACCGAGATTTTGATCAAGGGTATCGATAAGCAGAAGGTCGGCCAGGTTGCCGCCATCGTGCGCGGTTATCGTCCTCCCGAGCCGTATAAAGGCAAGGGCGTACGGTACTCCGACGAGAAGATTACCCTCAAAGAGACCAAGAAGAAGTAAGCGAGGCCACCATGATCGACAAAAAATTATCCCGTATGCGTCGTGCCGCAAAAACCCGCGCCACGATCGCTCGTCTCAAAGCTGTCCGTATGACCGTGCATCGCACCAATACGCACATCTACGCGCAAATCATCGATGCCTCAGGCGCGAAAGTGCTGGCGGCTGCATCGACGGTCGAAAAAGAAGTGCGCGGCCAAGTCAAAAACGGTGCCAGCACGGAAGCTGCCGGCGTCGTTGGCAAGCGAATCGCCGAGCGCGCAAAAGCGGCTGGTGTTACGGCGGTGGCGTTTGACCGTTCCGGGTTTGCTTATCAGGGCCGTATCAAAGCCCTGGCTGATGCCGCGCGTGAAGCCGGCCTCACGTTCTAATCAAGGATTCGACAAATGGCAAGAAACGATCAGCAAGAAGACAAGGGCGACGGCCTCCGCGAGAAAATGATCTCGGTAAACCGCGTCACCAAAGTGGTGAAAGGTGGACGGATTCTCGCGTTTGCAGCGCTTACCGTGGTTGGCGATGGTGATGGCTCTATCGGCATGGGCAAAGGCAAATCGCGCGAAGTACCGGTTGCGGTGCAAAAGGCGATGGAAATGGCTCGCCGGAAACTCGTAAAAGTATCGCTGAAAAACGGCACGCTGCATCACGAGGTGATGGGCAAGCACGGCGGCACCAAAGTGTTCATGCAGCCCGCGCCGGAAGGCGCTGGTATCAAGGCTGGCGGCGCGATGCGCGCGGTGTTCGAAGTGATGGGCATTACCAACATTTCAGCCAAGTGCCACGGCTCGACCAATCCGTATAACGTGGTTCGCGCCACGCTAAATGGTTTGTCGCAAATCAGCCGTCCTTCGGAAATTGCTGCCAAGCGCGGCAAGACCGTTGAAGAAATTTTTGCTTAAAAGAGCACAGAGGTAAATCATGACCACCCAAAAAACCGTCACCGTGACGCTCACCAAGAGCATCATCGGTCGCCTGAAAGCGCATAAAGCATGCGTGCATGGTTTGGGCTTGAAAAAGCCGCACCAGACCGTCACTGTTATTGATACGCCGTCCAATCGCGGCATGATCAATAAAGTGAGTTATTTGCTGCGCGTCGAAGCTTAATTGCCGACGCACCGCACAAAACCCTAGCGACAGATTAGCGAGAACATCATGGAATTGAATAACATTAAACCTGCGGAAGGCTCCACCAAGAATCGCCGCCGCGTGGGTCGCGGTATCGGTTCTGGTTTGGGCAAAACTGCAGGTCGTGGTCATAAAGGCCAAAAGTCACGTTCGGGTGGATTCCACAAGGTAGGTTTTGAAGGCGGCCAAATGCCGCTTCAGCGTCGCCTGCCGAAGCGTGGATTTATTTCGTTGACACGTAACGACATCGTTCAGGTTCGTTTGTCGGAAATCGCCGCGATGCCGGTGGACACAATTGATCTGGCCGCGTTGCAACAAGCTGGTGTGGTTTCGCATAAAGCACTTGGCGCAAAAGTATTTTTGTCTGGCAGCATCGACAAAAAAGTAAAGCTGGTTGGCCTTGGCGTGACCAAGGGTGCCAAAGCGGCGATTGAAGCGGCTGGCGGCAGCATCGAAGCCGCAGCAGTAGCGGCCTAAAGCCAGAACAAACAGGAATACACGTTGGCTTCAAACCCATTAGCAGCAGTCGGCAAGATGAGCGACCTGAAACGCCGTTTGGTGTTTTTGGTGTTGGCGCTCATCGTTTTCCGCATTGGCACACACGTGCCTGTGCCAGGAATCGATCCGGCCACGCTGGCGAAATTGTTTGAGCAGCAGTCCGGCGGCATTCTGGGCATGTTCAATATGTTCTCCGGTGGTGCGTTGTCGCGCTTTTCTGTATTTGCGCTGGGCATCATGCCCTACATTTCCGCATCGATCATCATGCAGTTGCTGACGGTGGTGTATGCGCCGTTGGAAGCGTTGAAAAAAGAAGGCGAAGCCGGACGCCGCAAGATCACCCAATACACCCGCTACGGCACTGTCGCGTTGGCGCTGTTTCAAGCGGTAGGCATTTCGATTGCGCTGGAATCGCAGCAGGGCTTGGTAATTGATCCGGGAATGTTGTTTCGTTTTACCACCGTGATTACGTTGGTGACGGGTACGATGTTTTTGATGTGGCTGGGTGAGCAGATTACCGAACGAGGCGTCGGTAATGGCATATCCCTCTTGATTTTTGCAGGTATTGTAGCGGGCTTACCGTCGGCGATTGGCGGCACGCTTGAGCTTGCACGCACCGGTGCGATGTCGATTCCAGCCGTGTTGTTTATCGCAGCACTGGTGGTCGCGGTCACGATGTTTGTGGTGTTTGTGGAACGTGGCCAACGCAAGATTCTGGTGAATTATGCGAAACGACAAGTCGGCAATAAATTGTATGGCGGTCAGTCTTCGCACTTGCCGCTGAAGCTGAATATGTCTGGTGTGATTCCGCCGATTTTTGCCTCTTCCATTATTTTGTTTCCCGCGACTGCGGCAAACTGGTTCAGCCAGAGCGAGAACATGACCTGGCTAAAAGACATCGGTGCTGCGCTGGCACCGGGTCAGCCGCTGTATACGATTTTGTATGCCGCTGCGATTATTTTCTTCTGCTTTTTTTATACCGCATTGGTTTTTAATTCCAAAGAGACGGCAGACAACTTAAAGAAAAGCGGTGCGTTTGTTCCGGGAATTCGTCCGGGCGAGCAAACGGCGCGTTACATCGACAAGATTTTGATGCGCTTGACGTTGGTTGGTGCTGGCTACATTACGCTGGTTTGTTTGCTGCCAGAGTTTTTGCATATGCAGTACAACGTTCCGTTTTATTTTGGTGGTACGTCGCTGTTGATTATTGTGGTGACAACGATGGACTTCATGGCGCAGTTGCAGGCGTACATGATGTCGCACCAGTACGAAAGCCTGCTGAAAAAAGCTAATTTCAAGGGATCCGGATTTCCGGTTCGCTAAAACAGCTAACGAGGGTGAATGGCGAAAGAAGAAATGATCCAAATGCAGGGGGAAATCGTGGAAACGCTTCCCAATGCAATGTTCAGGGTGAAATTGGAAAACGGCCACATTGTACTGGGCCATATTTCCGGCAAGATGCGAATGCACTACATCCGCATCCTCCCCGGCGATAAAGTGACGGTGGAATTGACCCCCTACGATTTAACGAAAGCAAGAATTACCTTCCGCGCCAAATAAACGGCTTAAACGGAAATAAAAGGAGTAACGAATATGCGAGTTCAAGCATCGGTAAAAAAAATCTGCCGCAACTGCAAGTTGGTGCGGCGTAAAGGCGTGTTGCGCGTGATCTGTACCGAGCCGCGTCATAAGCAGCGCCAAGGTTAACGGACAAGAGGCACATTCAAAATGGCACGTATCTCCGGCGTAAACATCCCCAATCATCAACACACCGAAATCGCGTTGACCGCGATTTACGGTATTGGCCGCACCAGCGCGCAAAAAATCTGCACGGCTGCAGGCGTGAACAGGGCAGCCAAAGTCAAAGATTTGACCGATGGTGACTTGGACAAGCTGCGCGAACAAATCGCTAAATTTACGGTAGAAGGTGACCTCCGCCGCGAAATCTCCATGAGCATCAAGCGCCTGATGGATCTGGGCTGCTACCGCGGCACGCGTCATCGCAAAGGTCTGCCGGTGCGCGGTCAGCGTACCCGCACCAATGCACGTACCCGCAAGGGCCCGCGCAAAGCCATCCGTTTGGCGAAATAAAAGTTTAGAGTGAAGGAATCAGCATGGTAAAACCCACCACTGCAACGCGCGTACGCAAGAAAGTCAAAAAGAATGTGTCGGAAGGCATCGCACACATTCACGCGTCGTTCAATAACACCATCATCACCATCACCGACCGCTCGGGCAACGCCTTGTCGTGGGCGACGTCGGGTGGTGCAGGCTTCAAAGGCTCGCGTAAATCGACGCCGTTTGCCGCGCAGGTTGCAGCAGAGTCTGCCGGTAAAGCCGCGCAGGAATGCGGCATCAAGAATCTTGAAGTACGCATTAAAGGCCCGGGCCCAGGACGCGAATCTGCAGTCCGCGCATTGAACGCGCTGGGAATCAAAATTTTGTCGATCGCTGACGTGACGCCGGTACCACACAATGGTTGCCGCCCACCCAAGCGTCGCCGCATGTAATCGCCAAGGAGAATAAACGTGGCTCGTTATCTTGGTCCAAAATGTAAGCTCTCCCGTCGCGAGGGCACCGATCTATTTTTGAAAAGCGCGCGTCGTCCGCTCGATTCCAAGTGCAAACTTGAATCACGTCCCGGGCAACACGGTGCGAAGCAAAATCGCGTCTCCGAATACGGTACGCAATTGCGCGAAAAGCAGAAGATCCGTCGCATGTACGGTGTACTGGAGCGTCAGTTCCGCACGTACTTCGCAGAGGCTGCGCGTCGCAAGGGTGCTACGGGTGAAAATCTGTTGCAGTTGCTCGAATCGCGTCTCGACAACGCCGTCTATCGCATGGGCTTCGGGTCCACTCGTGCCGAGGCGCGCCAGCTGGTTTCGCACTGCGCAGTGCAAGTCAACGGTAAAGCGGTCAACATTCCGTCGTATTTATTGAAGCCCAACGACGTGGTGGCTCTCAAGGAAAAAGCACAGAAGCAGTTACGTGTGCAGGATTCCTTAAAGCTTGCCGAGTCGAGTGGATTTCCAAGCTGGGTGGATGTGGACACGAAGAAATTTTCCGCCGTGTTCAAGACCCTGCCGGATCGCGCGGAGTTTGCTGCCGACATCAACGAGCAACTCGTCGTCGAATTGTATTCCAAGTAATTCGTTTTTCAGGCGCGCCATGCCAGTCATGGTGCGTCTTCACTTTTTATAGAGGCACTCGTCAATGCAAAGCAATGCCACGACTTT
>JANMPY010000191.1:0-3928 GCA_031370095.1 Betaproteobacteria bacterium | reverse complement strand
CAGGCTGGAGAACCGCGCCAGTGCTTGCTCTCCGGGCGATGTTTCAATGCGTCGCCAGGCTCGCGCATCTTCAATTTCGGCCATTGCGGTCAGCGTGTCCTCCGGTAACGCCAGCACCACCGGGCCCATGCGGCCACTGGTGGCGACCTGATACGCGCGCGCGATAAATTCCGGAATGCGATCCACGCGATCAATCTGCGCGACCCATTTCGCCATCTGGCCAAACATGCGGCGGTAATCAATTTCCTGAAACGCCTCACGCTCGACAAAGTCGCTACCGACTTGGCCGATGAAAAGAATCAAAGGTGTTGAATCCTGAAACGCGGTGTGTACGCCGATCGACGCATTGGTCGCACCGGGACCGCGCGTCACAAAACAAATGCCAGGCGACCCCGTTAGTTTTCCGTAGGCCTCGGCCATGTTCGCAGCACCCGATTCGTGGCGACAGGTGATGAGCCGAATCGAATCGCGATTTTCGTACAGCGCATCGAGTACCGGCAGATAGCTTTCGCCCGGCACGCAAAAAGCTAAATCTGCGCCGTGAATTTTTAATTGGTCGACAAGAATCCGCCCACCATGTCGCGACGTTGTCATAGCTGTTTCACCTCATAGCCACGCGCTTTCAATAATTGCACCAGCCCGCGCGACCCGACCAGATGGAGCGAGCCGACCGCGACAAAATGTGGATCGCGACTCTCAAGGTAGGTGTCAATCTTTTTCAGCATGCCCTCGTGGCGGCTGTGCAACAACACCTCATCGAGCTCATCACTCATGCGCATGCCTTTGTTCACGGATTTGGAAACCTCCTGCATCAAAGTCACGTCGCCGCTTTGCCAGGCGTTGACGATGCCGGTCACCTGATCTGGCGCCTTGCCGGATTCCAGCGTGCTGATCGCGTTTTCCAGAAACGCTTCCTGCAAGGTCGGTGACATGCCGTTCAGCATTTTCAGCTGCCCCGCCTGCGATTCAAGTTCCAAAATCTGCTTGCCACCATCTTTGGCCTTGGCGAGCAAATAACCATCGACACCGAAATTCATGTCGTAGCCCAGCTTTGAAAATTCGGCGATGGAAAGAAATCCGGCGATGAGATACGGCTTCATCGGCTTCACCGCGTCGAGTGGGATGTTCAGCCGCGCCAGTTGCGTTTTGAGCCGCGCGAACAATGCCGGCGGAATGTGTTTATCGAGACTGTCCGGCGCTTTGTAGTTGATGATCGAGTCGATATCGCCCAAGCCATCGCTATTGGAAATGTCGGCTTCGACGACCAGCCGCTGCGATTGACGCAACGCCTCCTCGACCTGCGGCGGCAAGGGATAAAAGGTGCGTTTGCCGACGTGAATCGTGCCGAACAGATAGACCACATTTGTTTTCGATTTCACTTCCCAGAGAAACGATTTGCCCCCGCTCGCACGCACCGCATCGAGCAGAAGCTTGGCTTGTGAGGCGGGGATGGCAGGCGCGACTGCTGGCGTCACGAGTGCTGCTGGCTTGGTGGGATCGTAGGGCGTGTCTGCGGTAGCCGGTGGCGTGGCCGCAGGCGGCGGCGCGGCGTTCGTGACTGGCACCATCGCGAGTGCGGACGCGAATGCCGCGAAAATTAAAGTTTGAATTGCGTGCGTTAGTGTCATCGACAATTGACCAATATGAGAAACCCGAACAGTGACACATCGCTGTGTCTATTTCAACCTGCGCGTCAAAGCGACGCCCGCGTATTTTCATAGCGAAGATTGCTAGAATAAGTGACAAACCCAGAGGAGAAACCATGTCGCGCATTCTTAAAGTCAGTCCACGCCTCGATGCGATCTTTGCCGCGTTGATCACGCTGCTATTTTTTGCCGGAAACGTTTCAGCCCAAGAATGTAAAAACCGTGGTGATCTCGACGCAATGTATTGCGACGAAAACAAAGATCTGGTGGCCGATACGCCGAAAGACGCGAAAAAGCTGAAGAACCCCGGCACGATTGTGTTCACCTACACGCCGGTGGAGGACCCCGCCGTGTATGAAAAAGTTTTCTCGCCATTCACCGAGGCGCTGGGTAAATGTTTGAGCAAAAAAGTGGTGTTCTATCAGGTGCAATCCAACGCGGCTGAAATCGAGGCGATGCGCTCAGGCCGCTTGCATGTCGGCGGTTTCTCGACGGGGCCGACGGCATTCGCGGTGAATCTGGCCGGTGCGGTGCCGTTCGCGGTCAAAGGTGACGCCAAAGAATTCCAGGGCTACAACCTGATCGTAATCGTCAAAAAAACCTCCGCGTTCATGAAGCTCGCCGATTTGAAGAACAAGAAAGTCGCGCACACCGCGCCATCGTCCAACTCCGGCCATATGGCACCGATGTCACTGTTCCCGGCAGAGGGACTGGCACCGGAGAAAGATTACAAGATTTTATTTTCCGGCAAGCACGATCAAAGCGTGATGGGTGTGAACTCCGGCGATTATGATGCCGCAGCGGTTGCGTCCGACGTGTTTTATCGCATGGCAGGACGCGGCCAAGTCAAGGAAGACGATTTCCGCGTCATTTATAAAAGCCAAAAATTCCCGACTTCCAGCTTCGCCTACGCGCACGACCTTGAGCCTGCGCTCGCCCAAAAATTGGTGAAATGTTTTTACGACTATCGCTTTCCACCGGAGATGCAAAAAGCATTCGACGGCGCGGATCGCTTTTTTCCAGTGACGTTCCAGAAAGACTGGGAAGTCGTCCGCAAGGTTGCGGAGGGTTCGGGTGAGGCGTTCAATCGCAGCAATTACGACAAGCAGACTGCCAGGGAAGCGGAGGCTGCGAAGAAGAAAATGGAAGACGCGGCGAAGAGTAAGAAGTAACGCGGCTCGCTCGCTATATGGCTCATCGAATTTCAGCCGTATTGATCGCGTCGTTCTCCGCGTCAATCATCTTCAGCAGTTCACACGCCTTAAGCGACGACACTTGCAAACATCGCGGCGACCTCGACGCGCTGTATTGCGATGAAGATGGCAACATGACCGCCGACGCGCCGACGGAATCGAAGAAACTAAAAAATCCCGCCGCGCTGATGCTGAGCTATTCGCCCCAGGAAGACAGCGTCGTCTACGAAAAGCTGTGGACGCCGTATGTGGATCATTTGAAATCCTGCGTGGGCAAGCCGGTGCGCTTTTTGCCGGTCTACTCCAGTGCGGCGACGGTGGAGGCGATGCGCTCCGGACGTATTCAGTTGAGCCTCTTGTCGGCGGGCGATACACCGTTTGCCGTCAATATCGGTGGCGCGGTGCCGTTCGCAGTACACGGCTCGGATAAAAATATCATCGCGGCCTATCACCTCATCGTGGTGGTCAAAAAAGACGGCCCGTTCAAGACGCTGGGCGACCTGAAAGGCAGGCGCGTGGCGCACGTGTCACCATCGTCAAACTCCGGCAATCTCGCACCGCGCGCGCTGTTTCCCAAAGAGGGTTTGCTACCCGATAAAGATTACAAGGTGCTCTACTCCGGCAAACACGACAACTCCGTATCCGGCGTGATCAATGGGGATTACGATGCCGCTGCCGTCGCGGATGATGTGTTGATTCGGATGACGCAACGTGGCGTATTGAAGCCGGAAGAGTTGCGCATCATCTACACGAGCCAGCCCTTCCCCGCAGGCAGCCTTGCGCTTGCGCATGACCTGGATCCAAACTTGAAAAAGAAAATCGTCGACTGCACGTTTACATTCCGCTTTCCGACCGAGCTTTCCGCAGCGTTCCGGGGGCCGGACCGATTCGTGCCGCTCGATTACAAACGCGATTACGCTTCGGTGCGCCACGTTGCCGAAGCGAGCGGCGAACTGTTCAACCGCGCCGGGTTCGACGCGCGCAAAGCACGCGAGCTGGCATTGGAAAAAAATAAATCTGCGGAAGCTAACAAAAAATGATCCCTGATCGTTCCATACAACTTCGCGGCCTGGTGAAAGAATACAAACG
>JANMPY010000143.1:0-2698 GCA_031370095.1 Betaproteobacteria bacterium | reverse complement strand
CCCGGTTCGACAAAATATGCGTTGTCGCGATAGAGCGAGCCGATGAGAAAGCGCTGCGTCCAGCCATTAATCAAACCTGGCGAATAGCCGGCAAATACCTCGGCAAACTTTTGCCGATGGCGATATTGGCTCACGGTCTCGCCCGCGTTGTAGATCGAGTCGATGCGGTCATCGTCGTTAAACGTTGCCCCCGCTGCCCAGCGCGTGTCGAGCGCGTAGAACGGTCGTACAATCGCTGCGGCCTTGCGTTTGCCGTCGTCGAATCGCGCCTGCGTGTAGGCGAGCTGCGTCCATCCATCGAAAGCCTGCGGGTAGGAAATTTCGAATTCGTTACCCTTTCGATCCGCGTCCGAGGTGCGCGAAAACCCGACGCGTAATCCCGTGCCTAGCAGGTTATATTCCTTGATGCCAAAACTGGTTTTGTTATTGCCGCCCGAGCGCGACACGCTGCCGGCCACATCAATCGTCCAAGTGTCGCGGGTGGTGACCTCAATATCGACCGTGCCATCGGCCACCAAGACCGGCTTGATCTCCACGTCATAAATAAAACGCACACTGCGCAACAGCCTTTCGCTCTCCTCGATTTTCTGTGTGGAGACTTTTTCGCCAGACTTGAAAAGCAGTAATTGCTCGATCACTTGCGGGCGGGTTTGGATATGCAATCTGTTGGCGGTGCGAAACAGCCAATTATTTTCTTTTGCGTCGTCAAGGTCGAAAATATTTTGCGTATCAATGCGAATCTGTCGGATGACGGTGCCTGTGGACTCCAATTCGACGAAAGTCGATGCACTGCGCTCGGCTGGTTTCGACTCAAACGCGAATGCCGGCTCTACAAGCAGCAGGCACGCTGCGATGCATGCCAATGCGGTCCGTGCCGGGACATGAAGAATGCGGATGAATTGTCGAATCATCAGCGAAGCATATCGGTTTTTATGGTCTGTCGCGGCAAGCATCCGCGCGCGGTAATTGTGGTCAAAAATAAATAAAGCTTGCAATTTTTAATGCAACTGTATAAAAATACAGATATGAATGAACTTACCTCCCGCCAGCAAGAAATTCTCGCCTTTCTCAAAGCATGGATTGTAGAGAACGGTATGCCTCCCACCCGCGCCGAAATGTGCGCCTCACTCGGCTTTCGTTCGCCGAACGCCGCCGAGGAACACCTGCGCGCACTGGAGCGCAAAGGTGCCATCGAGATGCTGGCCGGTTCGTCGCGCGGCATTCGCATTCGTGAAGGCGGCGCAATGGGATCAGAAGCTGCCAATGACGAAGAAGGCGGCATGCCGCTGATCGGCAAGGTCGCTGCAGGCTCACCGATTCTCGCGCAGGAAAATGTCGTCGGTCGCTACCCTGTCAGCCCGCTGATGTTCAAACCGAAAGCGGATTATCTGTTGCAAGTCTCCGGCATGAGCATGAAAGATGTCGGCATCATGGACGGCGATTGGTTGGCCGTTCATAAAACGACAACCGCACGCACCGGCCAAATCGTGGTCGCCCGCATCGAAGGTGACGCGACCGTGAAGCGCCTGAAATTAAAGGGGCATCAAGCTTTCCTCATCGCTGAAAATCCGGATTTTTTGCCGATCGTGGTTGATTTGAACAAGAAAACTCTCGATATTGAAGGCCTGGTTGTTGGGGTGGTTCGGACGCTTTAGCGTTTGTTGTCTCTTCCCGCAGTGTTTGTTCCGCATTGATCGCAGCGCTTGGCGTGATCTCTTCAAAACCGCGCTTGTTGACTCCTCCCTTTCCTAAAGGGAGGCCGGGAGGGATTCAACGCTGCACCGGCTGAACCGCTTCGCCGCGCATCCGCGCCGAGTATCCGCCAGTCATAGCCGCCCGCCACAGAGCCGCTATACTGGCGCAAAATTCAGGGAGACACTCGTTGGCAAAACTTTATTTTCGATTCGCGGCGATGAATGCCGGCAAATCCACCTCGCTGCAACAGGTCGCGTACAACTACGAGGAGCGCGGTCAATCGGTGAATCTTTTCACCGCCGCAATCGATGACCGTCACGGTGTGGGACGCATCGTTTCACGTTTGGGCTTCGCGCGTGAGTCAGAAGTTTTTTCCAAAACGATGGACTTCGCGGAGCTTTACAAAACACGTCCGTTGCCCTCCTGCATTCTGATCGACGAAGCGCAGTTTCTCACCGAGGCGCAGGTCATACAACTCCACCAGCTCGCCTGTACCCGTGGCACACCGGTCATCTGCTACGGATTGCGCAGCGATTTTCTTGGTCAGCCGTTCCCCGGTTCGCGCGCGCTGCTGACGCTTGCCGACGATCTCGAAGAAATGAAAACCATCTGCCGCTGCGGTCGCAAAGCGACAATGAACGTGCGGCTGGATGCGAAGGGTGACCGCGTCACCGAAGGCGAACAAGTGGAGATCGGAGGCAATAATCGGTATGAGGCAATTTGCCCGAAGCGGTTTTACACGGGCGCTTGCTGATTGATTGTAGCTTGTAGCCCGAATGCAGCGTAGCGTAATCCGGGAGTGCTCATGTGCAGGAAAGGTTCCCGGATTGCGCTACGCTGCATCCGGGCTACACATGTTAAGGATCTCCAAATGGCATTCATCTATTACCTCACCCACATTCACATCGGCATTGATGCGCTGCTGCAACTCAAATCCGAGTGCGAACGCATCGGTATCCGCCGTCCCTTAATCGTGTCCGACAAGGGCGTCGTCGCGGCTGGC
>JANMPY010000117.1:0-2693 GCA_031370095.1 Betaproteobacteria bacterium | reverse complement strand
TCCAGTACGAGCGTGATCAGCCTGAGCATGAATTCGTCGTCATCTACGATCACAAACTTCATGGCGATATTCTCTGGGTTATTTTGCCATCCTGACCGGATCGAACCGGTTCTGCTTCGCGGGCAGCATACGACATTACATCAGTATCGTACTCCATGAAGCATCGGCACGGGAATGCTGCCCGCCGGTACCGAACATTCCGTTCTGGTTCTCAATGCAGGCGCAAGCGTTCGATATCGGCATCGCCGCAGAGCGTTGCATTTCACCAGGCGCAGCGGCACACCCGATGACGACGGCTTTGCCAAAACTTCACCTTGCCTTTTGATTGCGGGCAGGTATTCGCGAACCAACGGGCTACTTGCTGACCCACGTCATTCTCTGCACTCACCACTACCGGTCGGTAGCGTGCAAATTCGACAGCAGCGGAATATCCTTGGCTTTCGGTCCAGCCTTGATCGTTGACAGCCACGCGTGGATATCGGCTAAATCGCCGTCGCTCAAAAACTTCTCGCTGTAACGCGGCATATCCTGGCGCGGATTGCGCATCTGCGTTTTCATTGCCTCAAGTGGCCACACATTGGGCGCGATTCTGGGGCCGCTGGTGCGTTCACCGCCATTACCAGCAGTGCCATGACAGGCAACGCACATGTTCTTTTGATACAGCATCTGGCCGCGTTCGACTGATGCTGCATTATTGGTCTGTGCCGAAGCATATAGTGGTGCCGCGATGCCGACCACCAGCACGAAAAATTTTGCTCGCATGATTTTGTTCTCCTCATTGTTGGATTGTCGAAACCACCACCGGAAAATTTGGGCCTGGCCTACCGCACTTATGCTCACACCCGCTCGATAATCACGGCAATGCCCTGCCCGACACCGATGCACATCGTGCAAAGCGCATAGCGGCCAGTGCGACGGTGCAGCTCATACGTGGCGGTGGCAATCAGTCGCGCGCCTGACGCGCCAAGCGGATGCCCGAGCGCAATCGCACCACCGTTCGGGTTGACGTGTTCTGCATCATCCGCGAGACCGAGCTCGCGCGTCACTGCCAGTGCCTGCGCGGCAAAGGCTTCGTTCAATTCGATCACATCCATCTGCTCAATTTTCAAGCCAGCCAGCGCCAGCACCTTGGCGCTCGCCGGTGCCGGTCCCATGCCCATGATACGCGGTGCCAACCCGGCAGTAGCCATGGCGACGATGCGTGCTTTTGGCACCAGCCCAAAACGTTTCGCGCTGTCGGCATTGGCGATCAGCAAGGCGCAGGAGCCGTCATTCACACCGGATGCATTGCCCGCCGTTACCGAGCCGTTTTCCCTGACGATGGGCTTTAATTTGGCCAGCGATTCGAGCGAAGTCGCGCGCGGATGCTCGTCCCTGGCAACGACGACAGGATCGCCTTTTTTTTGCGTCAACGTCACCGGCACGATCTCGTCGTTGAAGCGAGCTGCCACTTGTGCGGCTACGGCGCGCTGCTGGCTGCGCAGTGCAAACGCATCCTGATCGGCGCGCGAAATCTTGTAATCTTCGGCGACGTTTTCGGCGGTCTCTGGCATCTGGTCAACGCCGTACAGCGCTTTCATTTTTGGATTGATAAAGCGCCAGCCGATGGTGGTGTCGTACACCGCATTGGTTCGCGAGAACGCAGCATCAGCCTTGGGCATCACGAACGGTGCGCGGCTCATGCTCTCAACGCCGCCCGCGATCATCAGTGCGGTTTCGCCCGATTTGATCGCGCGCGCCGCAGAGCCAACCGCATCCATGCCAGATCCACACAGGCGATTTATGGTGCTGGCAGGGACTTCTTTCGGCAGCCCGGCCAGTAGCAGCGCCATGCGCGCGACGTTGCGGTTGTCTTCCCCCGCCTGATTGGCGCAGCCCATGATGACATCATCGATTGCCGACCAATCGACTTGTCGATTGCGTTCCATCAGCGCTTTGATCGAAAGCGCCAAAAGGTCGTCCGTGCGTACGCTGGATAACGCGCCGCCGTAGCGACCGAAGGGCGTGCGAACGGCGTCGCAGATGTAGGCGTCGGTCATGTGGTCTCGATGGAAAAATTAGACTTTTTAGTTGAGCGGAACGCCGCTGAGTTTTTGTAGTTCGTCGAACGACAGGCCATCGACGATGTCGACGACCTGCAAGCCTGTCGGCGTAATGTCGATCACGGCAAGATCCGAATAAATGCGGCTGACACAGCCAATGCCGGTGAGTGGATAAGTGCAGGCTTCGACGATTTTGCTATCTCCACTTTTTGTCAGATGCTCCATCATCACGTAGGTTTTTTTCGCGCCAATGGCAAGATCCATGGCACCACCGACTGCCGGAATGGCGTCTACTGCGCCGGTGTGCCAGTTGGCCAGATCACCTGTGACCGACACCTGAAACGCACCGAGCACACAGATATCCAGATGTCCACCGCGCATCATGCCGAAGGAATCGGCGTGGTGAAAAAATGCACCCCCAGGCAGCAGCGTCACCGGCTGTTTACCGGCATTGATGAGATCGTAATCTTCCTCGCCGGGCGCGGGTGCAGGCCCCATGCCGAGGATGCCGTTTTCGCTGTGCAGGAAAACTTCACGATCCTTCGGCAGGTGGTTGGCCACCAGTGTTGGCAAGCCGATGCCCAGATTGACGTAGGCACCTTCGGGAATGTCCGTGGCTACGCGCGCCGCCATCTGGTCGCGGTTCCACCT
>JANMPY010000035.1:0-4124 GCA_031370095.1 Betaproteobacteria bacterium | reverse complement strand
GCTCGGTTTTCGTGAAATCGGCCGGATGAAAGCCACCGCGCAAATCCATCGGGTCGAGAATCAGGCGGCGCATGAGCCGGTCAAATCGTTCGCTGGTGGCGCGCTCCATGATCGTGCCGATGACACCCCAGGGAAAATTGGCGTACTGAAAATATGCGCCAGGTTTATATTTTTTATCCCACGCGCCGCCCTTGTCGTACAGTCTGCCGTCCGGCATCAACACGTCGCGCAGATTGACGTTGAGCTTCGCTTCCCAGTAGTAGCCGGCGTCGTCGCGCAACGACGAGGTGTGACTCAACAACATGCGCAGCGTAATCGGCTCATCGGGAAAATTCGGATTGCGCAATTTGTAGCCGAGATACTCGCTGACATCTGCATCCAAGGCGAGCTTGCCATCCTCGATGAGTTTCATGACACCCAAGGTCGTGACCAGTTTGGAAATCGACGCCATCCGATACATCGTCGCCTCGTTCGCGGGTTTACTCGCGGCGGGATATTTCTCATTAATAAAGCGCTGGCCAAATTGCCGTTGATAGACAACGCTGCCGTCGCGCACCGCAAGCACCGACAAACTCGCCAAGGGATGCGCGGCATCGTTGACGATTGAAAATAGTTCGGCGTCAAGACTCGCGTACACATTGGTCGCCGGTTTAGTGCGCTTAGGCGAAGTCTGCTGTGCGTCCACGCGGCCTCCGATCAAAAAGGTGGACAGGGCAATCGAGATCAGAAAAATATTTTGCGTTTTCATCGGGAGCGTTACCTGGTATTGCCGGTGGGTGAAGTGAGTACGTCGAGCAGTGCGGCCGTTTCGGCATCCGGGTAACCTTCAAAATTGGCGGGCCGGTATTTCATCTGAAACGCGATCAGCACGTTCTGCGTCGCTTCGTCGAGCTCACCGTTTAGCGGCACCGCGTAACCGTGCTGCGCGAGATTGCGCTGGAACCATTCCACGTCGGGCAGCTGTTGCTCAAAACCGGGTCGGCGCTGCGCAACAAGCGCGGCATCGGGCCAGCGAATCAGGCCTTCATCGGCGAGACGTTTCCATGGGAAACGCGGGCCGGGATCAGGCTTGCGCTGTGGCGCGATGTCGCTATGCGCGAGAATACGCTCCGGTTTGATGTCGTGATCCTTGACGATTTTTTTCACCAACGCAATCACGGCGTCAATCTGCTCGGTCGGAAAGTCGAAATAGGTGCGCCCCTGCGGCGAATCACGATAGCCGAGATTGACGATCTCGATACCAATCGAGGCGGCATTCAATTGCGTTTGTCCTTTCCACGAGCTCACGCCTGCGTGATAGGCACGGCGGGTTTCATCGACCAGCTGATAAATCGTCGGCGGATTATCCCGCACCAGATAATGGCTGCTGACGGCTTGCTCGGTCAGCACCTTGAGTGAGGTTGGGAAATCTATCGCGGTGTAATGCAGAATCAAAAACTGCGCGCGGCTGTCCTGACTCACGGCGGTGTAGGTGCGATCAATGGTCGGGCCGGTTGCACAGCCGGACAGCACGGTAACGAAGAATATGGCGAGCAGACGTTTCATGAGTTTTCCTTGTGGCGCATCGGTTAGTTGGCGGACGGCACTGTCCGCGCAGCCTCTTTTGCGGCGATTCGTGCCGCCGCGACATGCGCTTCGCTGACGCGCACGGTCAATTCGGTGCCCGACGGCAGCGCGGCACACATCGCCTGCGCGACCATCGGGTGTAGTTGGGCAACACGTCCCGCCAGCGTGATCGGTCGCTGACCAAAGCGCAAAATCATCGCCCGACCCAGACGAGCAAGTTCGATACCGGCTACCTCAAGAATACGCCGCGCGACCGGATCCGTGTCGGCAACCGCTGCAACGGCGAGTGCGAGCTTGCCAATTTCGCCGCGCGCAATGTCATTGGTCGAACCATACACAAATTGACGGGACTGCGCCCAGTCATGTCCGCCGATGCGCGCGAAAATTTCACGCGCCAGTGGCGAATCGCGAAAGCTGCCAGGACGTTCATCTTCGGTGCGCCAAATATGCCGCAGCGCTTCGCGCGCAATCCAGAATCCACCACCGCCGTCATCGAGCAGCGCACCGCGGCCACCGGCGCGATGCATTGTGCCGCTATCGTCGATGAAGGCGGCAATCGAGCCGGTGCCGGCATAAACGACGTAACCTTCGCCCGGCGCGTACAGATCGAGGCAGGCGATTTCGATATCGCTGCGCACCGTGACACCGCCAATTGCAATACCCAGCGAGTCCGCGATCATCGCGACAAGCTCGGCTGGGTTGCCGTCGGAGCCGGTGATCCCCGCGCAGACGAATTCTGGCTTGTCCAGGGCGAGCACGGCTTCAGCCAAAGCAGTCAGGTTTTTTTTCAATTGCGCGCGTCCGGCATCGCTGCTCATCTGTAAGGCGGTCATGCCACCGACGTGTCCACTGGCGACAATCTCGCCGTTTGCTGCCGCGAGTGCCCAGCGGGTCTGCGTGCCACCGGCGTCGATGCCGAGACTGCAGGTCAGGGCTGCGGGCGTTGTATGCGCGGCCACTATTTTTTCTCCCCAGCGATCCACGTGACGCGCTCACTTTCGTTGCCGAAACGGTCGACCGTAAAAGCCACCACCCGGTCGGGAATCTGCAGTGGATCGTCGAGGTTGTAAACGAGGCCAACGGAAATATTGGCTGCGTCCGAACCTTCCGCCATGTCAGCCGGTTCGACGATAAACTGCCATACACCGCCAGTCCGAATCCAGGCCGCGAATTGCCAAACCCGCTGCTTCGAACGGGGATTGAAATTTGACAGACTGACCGTTATTTTTCGCTCAGCTTTATCGCGGTCTACACGCAAGTGCGGCGTCGCCGGTAGCGTGGCACCCAGCCAGGATGCCGCTGGAATCAATGCCGGACTCGAGTACACGGTGGCCTTCAACTTGTCGTTGATGCCTTTGCGATTTTCAGTGAGCGCCACCATGCTGAAATGCACATGGCCCTGCGCCATGCTTTGGGTGCGCGTCAGTGAAATCTGTTTGAGTATTTCATCGACCGGCCAGGACTTGTCGGTGTTGTCGATGCGGCTGGTAAAGAGGCCGGGCCAGACATGGCGCTTTTTGGTGTTTTGTGCGAGCCAATAGTTCAGCAACAAATCAAATGATTGCGCCCGCTGCTCAATGGGCCAGTAAAGCTGCGGCACCAGATAGTCGAGCCAGCCGTTGCTCATCCACAGCTCGACGTCTGCATACAGCTTGTCGTACTGGCTGAAGCCGGTGATACCCGGCGGACGACGATCGGGACGGCCGAGGCCGAACGGGCTGATACCGAAACGCATCCACGGTTTTTCGCGGTGAACGCTGTTGTAAATACGTTCCATCAACACATTGACATTGCGGCGTCGCCAATCGGAGCGCGACAGCCCGCCGCCCAGATCGACCCATCGCTTCCATGAAGGGTCGTCAGGAAAGTCCTGCTCGACCGGCGGCACGCTGCCGGGCAGGTTGACGGGATATGGATAGAAATAATCATCGACGTGTACGCCATCGATGTCATAGCGGCGCACGACATCGAGGATCACATCCAGCGTTCGCTGCGAGGCGGCATCCTCGCCGGGATCCATCCATAGATAGCCGCCATAGCTCTTCACGATTTCAGGGTTGGTATTGGCGATGTGCATGGGCGCGTTCGGCGATTTTGCCGAAGTGTGGCGCGCGCGGTAAGGATTAAACCACGCGTGCAATTCGATACCGCGCTTGTGCGATTCTTCGATCCACATTTTCAGCGGGTCGTAATAAGGATCAGGCATCTTGCCCTGCTCCCCCGTCAAATACTCGGACCACGGCTCAAGAGCGGAGGGATACAGCGCGTCAGCTGCCGCCCGCACCTGGAAAATGAGCGCGTTGAGTTTGAGCTCTTTCGCGCGCTCGACGATGCGAATGATTTCCTGTTTCTGCTGTTCGACGGAGAGGCCCTTTTTGCTTGGCCAGTCGATGTTGGCAACGGTCGCGACCCAGGCCGCGCGGAACTCGCGCGGCGTCGGCGGCGGGAGGTTGGCGGTGTCGACTTGCGCGATGGGTGCCTTCGCGATCTGCGCGCAGCCCGCGACCAGAACTGCGCAGCATAAAATGACGTAGATCGCCAATTGACGGGGTTTCCAG
>JANMPY010000612.1:0-8376 GCA_031370095.1 Betaproteobacteria bacterium | reverse complement strand
CTCGTTCGCAGCCGAAATGGCAAAGACGCTGGGCCAGACTGTTGTCGTCGAAAGCAAACCCGGTGGTGCGGGCAATATCGCCATGATGGAAGCGAAAGGCAGCCTGCCCGATGGCTACACCATCATTCTCGGGCACGTCGGCACGCTGGCCGTGAATCCGGCGATGTTCGCAAAACTTCCCTACGATCCGGTCAAGGATTTCGTGCCGATCACGCTGCTGGCGAAAGTGCCCAGCCTGCTCGTTGTGAACGCGGAAAAAATGAAAGTAAAGAATCTGAAAGAACTGGTGGAGTACGCCAAGAAAAATCCGGGCACGCTTAACTACGGCTCGGCGGGTAACGGCAGTTCCGGGCATTTGGCGATGGCATACGTTGCATTGACGGCGGGCTTCACGGCAACGCACGTGCCCTACAAAGGCACCGGGCCGATGATGACCGATCTGCTGGCAGGCAGGCTGGATGCGACGTTCACGGGTGCGCCACCGCTGATGGCGCACGTCAAGGCTGGCACGCTACGACCGATTGCCGTCGGCACTGCCAAGCGCTCGCCTGCGATGCCGGATGTGCCGACTGTTGCGGAACAAGGCTATCCGGGGTTCGAGACTTCGCAGTGGTATGGCTTGCTGGCGCCCGCCGGTACGCCCGATGCGATTATTCAGAAACTCGCGCAGGCAGCGGTGGCGGCAGGAAAGTCGCTTGTTGTTTCGGAGCGGCTATCGGCCGAAGCGGCTGAGCCTGCGACGAGTACGCCCGCAGAATTCGCGGCGTTTATCAAAGTGGAAGCGGCGCGCTGGAACGATGTGGTGAAGAAATCGCAGATTAAGGCGGACTGAATTTGCGGTCATCCCGGCGAGGGTAGTTCAGTTGCATTGGAAGCGAATGCGATAATTGAATCTTTCCGGCGATCCAACCCATGCTCATCCACCCGCAATTCGACCCCATCGCCCTTTCCTTAGGCCCCGTCGCCGTCCGCTGGTACGGGCTCATGTACGTGGCTGCGTTCCTGCTTTTTCTGGTGTTGGGGCGCATGCATCTGAAGCGCCGTCCCGATCTCGGCTTCACGAAAGAAAATCTCGACGATCTGCTTTTTTACGGCATGTTGGGTGTGGTGCTGGGCGGCAGGTTGGGGTTCGTATTTTTTTATAAGCCCATGTATTACCTCGCGCATCCCATCGAGATTTTTTATATCTGGCAGGGTGGCATGTCTTTTCACGGCGGTTTTCTTGGCGTGCTGGTGGCGATGTTGTTGTTCGGCAGGAAGACCAACCGCACGTTTTTTCAGGTGACCGATTTCATTGCGCCGTTGGTGCCGACTGGCCTGGCTGCCGGACGACTGGGCAATTTTATCAACGGCGAATTGCCGGGACGTGTCACCGACGCGAGCGTGTGGCCTTGGGCGATGTGGTTCCCGCAAACCGATGCCACCGCCATCGCGCGGCATCCATCCCAGCTCTACCAATTTGCGATGGAGGGCATATTGCTGTTCGTGATTCTCTGGTTCTATTCAAGAAAGCCGCGACCGGTCGGTGCCGTCTCGGCGGTGTTTTTGATTGGCTACGGCAGCTTCCGTTTCCTCGCCGAATTCGCGCGTGAGCCGGATAGTTTTCTGGGCTTGCTGTCGTTCGGCATGTCGATGGGGCAATGGCTTTCGCTGCCGATGGTCGTGGCGGGGATTGCGTTGTTGGTGCTGTCAAATCGCAAACGCACCCTTGTGTGAGCGGTATGCGAGACCGCAAAATCTCCCCGGCTTGACGGTCATCAATGCTGTATTGTGCAGTGCAACATTATGCTTCGCATATTGGATAAAAAAGTCAAAAGGGCATCATGAAATTTTGTATCGTCGGCGCGGGAGCCATCGGTGGCTTCGTAGGGGCAAAATTGGCGCTGGCTGGGGAAGATGTCACCTTCATCGCGCGCTGGAAAAATCTGGACGCAATCCGCACGCGGGGCATGACCGTGAAAATGAACGATGGCACCGTGCTCGAAGCGCGGAACGCTAAAGCCACTGATAGTTTCGCGGCGGTCGGCCATGTTGATTGCGTGATCCTCGCATTGAAATCGCATCAGGTCGAAGCGGTAGTGTATCAACTACCGCCACTGCTCGGACCCAAGACCACGATCATCACGATGCAAAACGGTATCCCGTTCTGGTATTTCCACAACCATGGCGGTGCACTTGCCGGTAGCACGGTGGAGGCAGTCGATCCGCGTGGTGTGTGCAAGGACGGCATTCCGGCTGATCGCATCATTGGTTGCGTGGTCTATCCGGCGACCGAGCTGGTGGCACCGGGCCAGGTGCGGCACGTGGAAGGAGACCGTTTTCCGCTAGGCGAGCTCGATGGCAGCATCAGCAATCGCGTTAAAGACCTCGCCGATGTTTTTGTGAAGTCGGGATTGAAGTCACCGGTGCTCGACAATATTCGTAACGAGATTTGGTTAAAGCTCTGGGGCAATCTCACCTTCAATCCGATTTCGGCACTCACGCACGCGACGTTGCAGGATATTTGCCAGTTTCCATTGGGTCGCGAATTGGCCGCGAACATGATGCGAGAGGCGCAGGCTGTTGCTGAAAAACTCGGTGCCAGCTTTCGGGTGACGCTTGAAAAACGCATCGATGGTGCCGAAAAAGTCGGCAAGCACAAGACTTCAATGTTGCAGGATGTCGAAGCCGGTCGCGCGATCGAGGTCGATGCCTTGGTGGGCTCAGTGGTTGAGCTCGGACGCCTGACCGGCGTGCCGACGCCGACCATCACCGCGATTTATCAGGCCTCGAAATTACTGGCGCACACGATTGACAATGAAAAAATCGCCGTGCGCGGGATCGCACTGCCGCAGGTGTAGGCGGGCGCGGCAAATTTATCGTCGCCCGCATCCCAATCGCCATGAAAACGCATTATTCACATCGCCAAATCGGCACGCAAAGTTTGATCGCGCTCGGCGTCGGCATTGCCATCGCCATTGCGGTATTTTTTCGTGTCGCGCTGACAGGCGTGTCGGTGCCGATGTTTGCGACTCTTGTGATTTTGTTACTCGTATCTCTCGTCGCGTTTACCACGCTTAAGTGCAGCGTTGACGGTGAAGAATTTCGCGCCGAATTTGGATTTCTCGGCTGGCCCGGCAAGCGCGTTCCAATACGCGAAATCGCCGGTGCGCTCCCCACCAGAACGGCTTTCGTCAGCGGCTTCGGCATCGTCATTACCACGCGCGGCTGGCTGTATCGCGTTTCCGGACGCGGTGCCGTGATCGTCGGCATGCGTGACGGTAAAGAATTTTTGATCGGCACTGATGAGCCCGTCGCACTGGCCGACGCGATCAATAATGCACTGGGTCGCGAAGTCGATTTCCAGTTTATTCGCGGCGCAGGGGTCAACGTCTGAAACGCGTTTGATGGCGTCAATCGGATTGGGCTACAATAAATTTGTTTACCGGGGATGTAGCTCAGCTGGGAGAGCGTCGCGTTCGCAATGCGAAGGTCGAGAGTTCGATCCTCTTCATCTCCACCAAACGATCAAGCGTGTTGCGCGTGTGAATAACTGCTCTCGCCGCAGGAGGGATTAAGCGACTTGCATCTGCAACAGGTGCCGGGATTCGATCATAAATTGGCATCACAAAATTGATGCTTCACTATTTACCGGGGACGGCACAAAGTGGCGCAGGATGGAAAAGACTCCCGTCTCGGGCAGGAAATCCAGTTTCTCGGGCGCTTGCTTGGCGACGTCATACGCGCGGCGAACGGTGAGACGATTTTCAATCGAATCGAACACATTCGCACGCTCGCGGTGGCGCTGCGGCGCGATGGCAGCGACGATATTGCGGCACTCAAAACGCAGCTCGATTCCGAGCTTGATGGCTTGAGCATCGAACAAAAGCTGTCTGTGGTGCGCGCGTTCAGTCACTTTTCGCTGCTCGCCAATATTGCCGAAGACCGCCATCAAAACCGCCGCCGTCGCGTGCATCGTCTGGCCGGATCCCCGCCGCAGATGGGCAGCTTGCGCCATGCGCTCGAGTCCTTGTCGTCGCAAAATATTTCGGTTGACGAGATTCGTGCCTGGCTGCGCGGCGCGGTGGTGAGCCCGGTATTGACGGCGCACCCGACCGAGGTGCAGCGAAAAACGGTGCTCGATTGCGAACGCGATATTACAAAATTGTTGAGCGCGCTTGAACGCGCCGATTTGCTGCCTGAAGAGCGTGCAGAATCGGAAGATACGCTGAAACGATCGGTGCTGCAGCTATGGCAAACAGCGATGCTGCGATTGTCGCGCCTGCGGGTGATCGACGAAATCGAAAACGGCTTGAGTTTTTATCGTTACACGTTTTTGTCGGAGCTGCCGAAGGTTTACGTTGACATTGAGCGCGCACTTTCATCACGCGATGCCGGGAAAAATTCTCCCGGCGAAACTGAACGCATCCCCGCGTTTTTCCGCATGGGCTCATGGATCGGCGGGGACCGCGATGGCAACCCTTTTGTCACCGCCGAGTCCCTCGAAGGTGCGATCCGCCGCCAGTCCACGGTCGCGTTCGAACACTATCTTTTCGAAGTGCATCATCTCGGCGCGGAGCTGTCGATGTCATCTCGATTGGTCACGCCGACGGCCGCACTCATGGTGCTCGCAGAACAGTCAGGTGACAGCTCCGCGCATCGTCAGGATGAGCCATATCGTCAAGCCTTGATCGGCGTGTATGCGCGCCTCGCCGCAACCATGACCTCGCTCGTGGGGGTGGCACCAATGCGGCGACCGGATGTGGTGCTGGCACCTTACGCGAGCCCGCAACAATTTCGTATTGACCTCGATATTGTGGCCGCGTCATTGGCCACCCACGCCAGCGGCGCGTTGGCAGCGGGGCGACTGGCGCAGCTGCGTTATGCGGTCGATATTTTTGGCTTTCATCTGGCTTCAATCGACACCCGTCAAAATTCCGACGTACATGAAGTGGTGGTCGCAGAGTTGTTGGCGCGTGCCGCTGTGTGTGATGATTATTTGCAGCTTGATGAAGCGGCGCGCGTGGCGTTGCTATTGCAGGAGCTCGCCAATCCGCGTGCGTTGCGGATCGCCGGCGAAGCGTACAGCGAAGCCGCGCTCATCGAGTTGAATCTGTTTCAGGCCGCAGCAGGCATCAACACCCGTTTCGGCAACGATGCGGTGCCGAACGCGATTATTTCCAAGGCGCAATCGGTAAGCGACTTGCTTGAGGTTGGCTTGCTGCTGAAAGAAACCGGCTCGCTGGTGTCGCGCGACGGTCGACCGACATTGAAGATGGCGATCATTCCCCTGTTTGAAACCATCACCGATCTGCAAGCAGCAGCAGGCATCATGCGTGCCGCGTTCGCGCTGCCGCAGTATCGCGCATGGCTCGACAGCCGCGATGGCCTGCAGGAAATCATGCTCGGCTATTCCGACAGCAACAAAGATGGCGGCTATCTCACTGCGAACTGGGAGCTCTATTGCGCGCAGCAAGGGCTGGTCGATCTGGCGGCCGAGGCAAAGTTACGGCTGCGGATGTTCCATGGCCGTGGCGGCACCGTGGGGCGCGGCGGCGGGCCTACGTTCGAAGCAATCCTAGCCCAGCCCGATGGCTGTTCTGCGGCGGGACTGCGCATCACCGAGCAGGGCGAAGTGATCGCGGCAAAATATTCCGATACCGAGCTCGGCCGCAGAAATTTCGAGACGCTGATCTCGGCCGCAATGCTGTCAAACTTTCCTGGCGTCGCACGACGTGACAAATCGCAATGGTGGGACGTGATGCATCAACTCTCGATGAGCGCCTGCGAAAGCTACCGTGCGCTGGTTTATGAGACGCCTGGCTTCGTCGATTTTTTTCGCAGCGCTACGCCGGTGGGCGAAATTGCGGGACTCAACATCGGCAGCCGCCCCGCGTCGCGCAAAGCATCGCAATCCATCGCCGACCTGCGCGCAATCCCATGGGTTTTCAGTTGGAGCCAGTGTCGGCTGTCCATTCCCGGCTGGTATGGATTCGGTAGCGCACTCAAGCACTGGCTCGACACCGCACCCGAAGGTCGCGACGCGGCGCTCAAGGTCTTGCGGGAAATGTACGCGGAGTGGCCGTTCTTTAAGACCGTGCTGGCCAACATGGATATGGTGCTCGCTAAAACCGATCTCGCCATCGCCGCACGCTACATTGATCTGGTACCCGATCAGGAATTGGCAAAGCGCATTTTTGCGATCATCACCTCGGAGTGGCAATTGAGCGTCGACATGCTGCGCGCAATCACCGGCACCACCGCGTTCCTCGAAGACAACCCGGCGCTTGCGCGCAGCATCCGCAACCGCTTCCCGTATCTCGATCCGCTGAATCATTTGCAGATCGATTTGCTCAGGCGCTATCGCGCAGGACAAACCGACGAGCGAACCAAGCGGGCGATTCACCTCACCATCAACGGCTTGGCGGCGGGGTTGCGGAATAGCGGATGAGCGCCAGGCATCGCGATAACCATGGTGATTTTGCGAAACTCAACAATTTGTCTACCTGCAAACGACCGTAACGGCCATTCGTGCCGGAGCCGGTTTTTCGCGCCGTGGAAAATAACTCGTAGATCGCCATTTGGCGGGATTTCCAGAGCAAAAACACCTGAAGAACCGCGCCAATGCTAGATGTTAGTGATTCGTTTTGACCATCCTACTCGTGCCATGAATGCCCATTCCTCTCCGTCATCGCAATCGCCGCACTCGGCCCCCAACTCCCCGCCGTATAGGGCTTTACGGTCTGCCCCGTGCTGCGCCAGCCATCGATGATGCCGTCGATCCATTGCCACGCGGCTTCGACTTCGTCGCGGCGCACGAACAACGCTGAATTGTTTTTCAGCACATCGAGCAGCATGCGTTCATAGGCAATACGGCGGCGGGTCTGGCCGAAGGCGTCGTTTACCGAGAGATTCAATGGCACTTGCGCAAGGGTCACATCGTTCATGCCGGGCTTTTTGTGCATCAGCGTCAGCGTGATCATTTCTTCGGGCTGCAGCTTGATGAGCAGCGTATTGGGCGCGAGGGTTGCGCCGATACCGGCGAAGATGTTGTATGGCGCGGGCTTGAACTGGATCATGATTTCGCTGGAGCGTTGTTGCAGACGCTTGCCGGTGCGCAAATAAAACGGCACGCCGGCCCAGCGCCAGTTGTCGACTTCCACGCGTAGCGCGACGAATGATTCGGTGTCGCTTGTTTTCTGTGCGCCGGTTTCTTCGACATATCCTACTGCCGCTTTGCCGCCGCTAAAGCCGGCTGTGTATTGACCCCGCACGGTGTGCGTTGCGACATCGGCTGCAGTGATGGGCCTTAGCGACCATAGCACTTTCACTTTTTCGTTACGTACGGCTGAAGGCGTGAAACTGGCTGGCGGCTCCATCGCGACGAGGCAAAGCAATTGCAGCATGTGGCTTTGCACCATGTCGCGCAGCGCGCCCGTGGCGTCGTAGAACGGCCAGCGGCCTGCAACACCGAATGTTTCGGCGACGGTAATCTGCACCTGCTCGATGGCGTTGGCATTCCACAGCGGCTCGAAAATCGAATTGGCGAATCGGAGTGCCAACAGGTTTTGTACGGATTCTTTGCCGAGGTAATGATCGATTCGAAATACCTGATTCTCATCAAACGCAGCGGCAATCGCGTCGTTCACCTTGCGCGCTGTTTCGGTGTTGGTGCCGATCGGCTTTTCGATGACGATGCGGCTTAAGCCATCGACCAGCCCGCTGTCTTTCAGCGCGAGGCAAATCGGCGCGAACAATTGCGGACCGGTCGAAAGATAAAACATGACGCCGCCATCGTTTGGCTGGCCGGGCGTGAGTACCCCCTTTATTGGCTCCAATCCACCCGCTGCCTGCACGTCCACGGTGACGTAGCGGATGCGCTTTGCGAAAGACGCAAAAAATGTTTCGTCCATCAGCGCTGCGTTGGCCGATGTTTGAATCGCGTCCCGCACTTTGGCAATGAATGCATCATCGGAGAGCGCGGATGTGGCAGCGCCAATCAGCTGGAATTTTTTCGGCAGCAGCCCGTCTCTGTCCAGCGCGTACAGCGACGGCCACAGCATGCGTTTTGCGAGGTCGCCCGTGGCACCAAACAACACCAATGCACGGCATTCGGGTAGAGCGTTGATCGAGGTCATGTTGAAATCATGTCCGGTTGGTTAGTGGTGAAATGGGTGGTGAAACGTAATGCAGTCTGCGCGCGTTTTTGAATTTCGTCCCGGTTTTTGCTGGTGATTGTCCTGCAATGATCCTGGCGCGGGTGTGAATTTGCGCAGCCAGGCATGCCATTGGCATGCTGCTCCTGGAAGCGCCAACGAAATTATTGCAGATAGTCGAGCAGGTGAAAGCTGAGGTCGCCTCACGCGCGAGAACGTCAAAAAATGTCCGGCAACTAGC
>JANMPY010000587.1:0-1947 GCA_031370095.1 Betaproteobacteria bacterium | reverse complement strand
GGCAGCGGACATGCTACCGGCGCGATCCACACCCAGCTTCATCACCGGCTCCATCTTGCCGTCATGGCCTTGGCGTTCGCCCACTTTTCCCATCGTCTGCGTGCCTTGGAGATCGTGCAGCACATGCGGCATCGCGACGTTCTTGAAAACCGTGTTGTTCCAGCCAGTGGTCGACGTATCGTCGCGATAAAAGCCGCGCAGATACGTGTACAGCCAATCGGAGCCGCGCACGCGGGCAGACAAGGTCAAGTCCGGCGGGACGCCACCGAACCAGTCTTTCGCGTCGGCCGGGTCGAGTGCGGAAACCATCGTGTCACCGAATTTGGTGGTCGTGAACATGAGATTTTCTTTGATCTGCTGCTCGGTCAAGCCAATCTGCGTGAGATGGCTATAGCGCATGAATTGCGCGTTGTGGCAATTGAGGCAGTAGTTCACAAAGGTCTTGGCACCGCGCTGCAACGACGCCGTATCTTTTAAATTGACCGGCGCGACATCCAGATGCACATCCGCGCCAGACGCGAATGCTGATGCCGCCACAAACGAAAACGTCGCCAACAAAAATTTGAAATTTGCGTTCATCAGAATGTCACCCTTGCCGGTTCCGGTTTTTCTTTATCGACTTTCGTGTACCAAGGCATCAAGATAAAAAACGCGAAGTAAACAACCGTAAGGACACGCGCGACCAACGTTGCAATATCTCCACCGCCGATTATCGGCACCGCTTTCGATAGCTGTCCCCACACCGTCGTGGGCACTACACCGAGGTAACCAAGTACCACGAAGCTGATCACAAACGCGGTCAGGAAGCGCTTGTAGATTGGGCCGCGATAGCGCACCGATTTCACCTTGCCGCGATCAAGCCAGGGCAGCAAAAATAGAATCAAGGTCGCCGCACCCATCACCGCCACACCGGGGAATTGGGAGCCAAACATCGACGGCACCGCACGCAGCATCGCGTAGAACGGTGTGAAATACCAGACCGGCGCAATGTGCTCAGGTGTCTTTAATGGATCAGCCTGAATGAAATTGGGGGCCTCAAGGAAATAGCCGCCCATTTCCGGCGCAAAAAACACAATCGCGGTGAATACAGCGAGAAATACCACCACGCCGACCGTGTCTTTGACGGTGTAATACGGATGGAAAGGAATGCCGTCTTTTGGCGTGCCGGTTTTCGCGTCAATATCTTTATTGATTTCGACGCCGTCCGGATTGTTTGAGCCCACCTCATGCAGCGCGATCAGGTGTGCCGCCACCAAGCCCAGCAATACCAGAGGCAACGCGATCACGTGGAAAGCAAAAAAGCGATTCAGCGTCGCGTCGCTGATACTGAAATCGCCGCGAATCCATACCGCCAAATCATCGCCAATAATCGGGATTGCGCCGAACAAATTGATGATCACCTGCGCGCCCCAGTAGGACATTTGTCCCCACGGCAGCAGGTAGCCGAAGAAAGCTTCCGCCATCAGCGCCAGATAAATCATGCAGCCAAAAATCCACAGCAATTCGCGCGGTTTGCGATAGGAGCCGTACATCAAACCACGCATCATGTGCAAATAGACAACGAGGAAGAACATCGATGCGCCAGTCGAATGCATGTAACGAATCAGCCAGCCCCAAGAGACATCACGCATGATGTATTCAACGGAGGCAAACGCAAATTTCGCGTCGGGTTTGTAATTCATCGTGAGGAAAATGCCGGTCACGATTTGCATCACCAGAATCAGCGTGGCGAGCGCGCCGAAGTAATACCAGATGTTGAAATTTTTCGGCGCGTAATATTCGCCAACCTGCGTTTTGTAAAGTTGGACTAGTGGAAAGCGCGCGTCAATCCAGACGATGGCGTTGCCGATGAAACCGGGATACGGCGGCGCAATGGCGGGTTTGGGTGCATTGGACATTTACTACGCTCCTTTTGAGTCATCGCCGATCAATATCGACGTATCGGAT
>JANMPY010000581.1:0-3848 GCA_031370095.1 Betaproteobacteria bacterium | reverse complement strand
GTAATCAAGCCGGGGCCGAGACTTTTCAGCAGCGGAACGTGACGCTGATGGTCGTTAAGTTTTTCTATTTCTTTTTCCATCGCGTCGTCCGGTTGTGTATTTGATTATCGCACTCCGACAGACACCGCGATGACGGCTTTGCTCAATACTTGCCTACAAACGATTCACTTCCCCGGACGCCAGCGTTTGAGCAGTAATGCGTTCGACACCACGCTCACGCTGCTCAACGCCATTGCCGCACCGGCGATCATCGGGTTGAGCAAACCGAATGCCGCAGCAGGAATGCCGACGACGTTATAAACGAATGCCCAAAATAAATTCTGGCGGATCTTGGCGTAAGTGCGGCGCGATATGTCGATGGCATCGGCCACTAGCGCAGGATCGCCGCGCATCAGCGTGATGGCGGCGGCGTGCATGGCGACATCGGTGCCGGTCGACATGGCAATACCGACATCGGCTGCTGCCAGCGCGGGAGCATCGTTGATGCCATCGCCGACCATCCCGACAACGCCGCCGTTCGCTTTCAACTCACCGATAATCCTCGCCTTGTCCGCCGGCAGCACCTCCGCGCGAACTTCATCAATGCCAAGTTGTTGCGCAACCGCATTGGCACTGCCGAGGTTGTCCCCGCTTAGCATCACGCAACGAATCCCAAGTGCGTGCAGGCGGTCAATCGCGGCTTTGGCGGTCGGTTTCACACTATCGCCAAACGCCAGCACGCCAATGACCTGTGGCACAGCACCAAGTCGCAGCAGCCACGACACGGTGCGTCCGGCCGTTTGCAAAAGATCTGCCTCTGCCAATAGCAACGGCGGCAGTTCAGTGATCAATTCGCGCGCGTAACGGGTGCTGCCAATCGCGACACTTTCGCCGTCGACGTTCGCCATCACACCGCGACCGGGGATCGCCTTCACGTCGGTCGCTGGCGGTACATCAATGGATTCGGCGGCAGCTGCATTGAGCACGGCGTGCGCCAGCGGATGTTCGCTGCCACGCTGTATCGCGGCAGCCAGACCAATGAGCGCGGCGCGGTCCCCTACAGCTGCAACGGCATCGGACAGCTGCGGTCGCCCGATGGTCATGGTGCCGGTCTTGTCGAACGCGTCCACGTTGATGCGATGCGCAATCTCTAGCGCCACCGCGTCCTTGATGAGTATGCCGTGGCGCGCCGCCGCACCGGTGCCGACCATGATGGCCGTCGGCGTCGCGAGACCGAGCGCGCAAGGGCAGGCGATCACCAGCACCGCGACTGCATTCAATATTCCCGTCTGCCAATTGCCGGTGAACAGTCCCCAACCCAGCAAGGTCAGCAACGCGAACACCAACACCACTGGTACAAACACGGCGCTCACGCGATCCACCAATCGCTGGATCGGCGCTTTTTCGGCCTGTGCTGATTCGACCAGCCGCACGATGCGGGACAGCGTGCTCTCAGCGCCAACTTTGAGCGTCCTCACCAGCAGCAAGCCTTCGCCATTCACCGCGCCACCGGTAACCTGTTCGCCAACCCGCTTAGCCAGTGGCAGACTCTCGCCGGTGATGAGCGATTCGTCGACGTGGCTTTCGCCTTCCATGATTTCGCCGTCAACGGCGATGCGCTCACCGGGCTTCACGACCACGATATCATTCACCTGCACGGCAGAAAGCGCGACCTCGATATCGGTGCCTTCCCTACGCAGCATTGCGCGTTCGGGCTTCAATGCATTGAGTGCGCGGATGGCGTCGGTGGTCTGGCGTTTGGCGCGCACTTCGAGCCATTTGCCCAACAGCACCAGCGTGATCACGACAGCAGACGCTTCGAAGTAGAGATGCACCATCGCGTCCGTTGGGGCGGTCAGCCATTGATAGACACTCAAGCCATACGCGGCGCTGGTGCCTAGTGCCACCAGCAAATCCATGTTGCCGGTTTTCGCCAGGAGCGCCTTCCATCCAGCACGATAAAAACGCGCACCGAGAATAAATTGCACCGGTGTGGCCAACAAAAACTGTAGCCACCCCGGCAGCATCCAGTGCGCACCAAACGCACCGGCCAGCATCGGTACCACCAAGGGGAAACTTAACAGCGCGGCGAGGATGACGGGCAGCGCAGGATTGATAAACCGCGCGGGTTTGTCCTCCGCGCCTTCGACGATTGAGGCTCCATAACCCGCGCGCTTGACGGCATCAATCAGTGCATCAGCCGAAACGGCATCGGTAACGACGAGAACGGCAGCGCGCTCGGTAGCGAGATTGACACTCGCACGCATTACACCGGGCAACTTCGCCAGCGCCTGTTCAACGCGGCTGACGCAGGACGCGCAGGTCATGCCGACAATATTGAGATTGATCGTTTGCTTGGCGACGCCGTAACCGGCTTTGCTGATGGCGCTAACGACTTCTGCAAGTTTTATCGGCGCAAGTGAATGCAGCGTCGCGGTTTCGGTGGCGAGATTAACCGTCGCGCTGTCGATGCCGGGCAGGGCGGCGAGTGTTTTTTCGACGCGCGACACACATGACGCGCAGGTCATGCCGGTGATGTGGAGATTCATTGAAGGTCGTTTTTTGGGTCGTTGTTTCTCTTACCCGTTGCTTCGCGCGATCTCTCCCACACGAAGGGCACGCAAAAACTAGATCGCGACCGGATGATATCCCGCGTCTGCAATTGCCGCGACTACGACCTCGCGACTGAGCACGCTATCGATCTTCACGTGCTTGGTCGCGATATCAGCGTCGATGTTCGCATTCGGGTCAAGGTTTTGCACCACGCGCGTAATACTGTTGAGGCAACCGCCGCAGGTCATGTCATTAATCGTCATTTCAATCATGGTGTGCTCCTAAAGGTGCGCCGTGTACGGTATTTTTTATATATGGGGATGAATAACGAAACACCAATCTCGGTGCGCCTCACCAGTCAGAAATGCCCCGAAAGCCGCGCCAAATGGCGATCTACGTCTTCGAATCTATCACTCAAAATTTACCGTTCAGCGCGAGCAAGGCAACATTCAACAGCGTCGCGAACGACACCCACGCCAGATACGGTGCCAGCAGCCACGCGGCGGTTTTATCCAGGGGATGAAAGCGCCGAATGGTGAGCGCGATGGCAATCCACATCAGCACGATCACCACCAGCCCGCCTGCCAGTGCGTGCGCGCCAAAAAACACCGGCGTCCATGCGGCATTCAATGCGAGCTGAATACAAAATTGTCGTAGCCCTTGTGTGCGTGCAACCGTTGCCGACAGGCACCAGATGCGCCACGCGGCCACGCCCATGGCGATATACAGAATTGTCCACACCGGCGCGAACAGCCATGACGGCGGATTGAAAAATGGTTTCTCAAGGGCCGCGAACCAGGCGCCCGGTTTGAACAGAAATCCGCTCACAAAGCCCACCGCCACGCAAAGTCCCACCCAGGCTGCGAGCGCGAGCCAGCGGTGTGCTGGTGCTAATCCAGTGTTGCTTGTAACGGAATTCATGCGCTCTCTTGTGGGACGAAATTAATCAGGCAATATTGTTACACGCAAAAAGTCGACGGCGATTTACAGCACAAACAGTCGCGTCAACGCGCGAGAAATTCCGCAACCGCTTCCCAGCCGGGCATCTGGTCGGCAAATTTTTTGATGATGATGAGCAGGGGCACCGCGAGTAACATGCCGCCCACTCCCCATAGCCAGCCCCAAAATAATAACGCCACGAACACCACCGTGGGATTGAGCGCGAGTCTTTTCCCGACCAGCAGCGGATTGATCAATTGCCCTTCGACAAAAGTAAACCCGACAAAGCACGTCATCAGCAGTAGCGCCTGACTGGTCGATTCGGTGAAGGCCGCGCCCGCGAGTAACAACAGCACTGCGCTCACACCGGCACCGAC
>JANMPY010000575.1:0-1609 GCA_031370095.1 Betaproteobacteria bacterium | reverse complement strand
CGCGATTGCGATGGGGAAACGCGCGCGCGAGCTTGACCCGCTTTCGCTCATTACCAACTCGCTTGAAGGTCAATTTAATTTCTACGGCGGGCGCTACGATGAGGCGATTTTAAGATTGCAAAAGACGCTCGAATTGGAGCCGACCTTTTGGCATCCCCACCTGATTTTATCAATGGTTTATACCGAGAAAGGCATGTTTGCTGAAGCTGTTGCGGAAGCGGATCAAGCAGCGAAATTGGCCGGTGGAAATGTCCAGGCGAAGTCAATGAAAGGCTATGCGTTGGCGAAATCCGGCAAACTCGCGGAAGCGCGCGCGGTGCTTGCTGACCTTCAGCAGGTCGCGTTGACGCGCTATGTTGCGCCCTATAACTTTGCGGTCATACATAACGCGGTGGGCGAAACCGACGCCGCCTTCGACTATCTGGAAAAAGCGTTCGCCGGGCGAAGTGTGTTGATGGTGTTTTTGAAAGTTGACCCGAAGTGGAGCAACTTGAAAAACGACAAGCGATATCAAGACTTGCTGTTGCGAACCGGCTTGTAACGTTAACTACCAACGTTGCTGCGCGCCAAGCTGCGATCTTGAAGTTTTCTGTGCGCATTGCTTCATGAGCGAGCCCCGCAGACGCACTCGTGCGCGGCACGAGTCGCGTCTTGCACATGGCGGCAATCATTTCTCAAGCGGAAACCGATAGTCAAAAATAACCGTATAGCGACGACTTGGTTCGCCGGATTGCGTGTCGGAGGCAAACGCGGGATATTTCGCCCAGCGCACGCTTGCCAGCGCGGCGGAATCCAAAATTTTTGATTGCGATGATTGAATAACGTCGGCCGCTTGTAAATCACCGCGACTGTTGACTTCGAAAGCCACGCCGACTTTGCCTTCAAGCTGCTGGTTGCGGGCTTCGGGTTTGTTGGGGTAGCGGGCGACTCTCTGTAGTTCGCGCCGAGCAGTGGCATCGTAGTTGTCAAAAAATTGAATCGTCGCCATTTCCTGCTCTGTACTGGCGTATTGGGTGGCTGCCGTGGGAGCGCTGGCAATTATCATAACTTCCGCAGCTGATGCGAGTCCTGCCGAGGCGGCGACCGTGACTAAACCGGCAATGCTAAATGCTTTGCTTAGTCTGCTGATGAATAAATTGACAAATGCAGGTAGGCGATCAACTTGGCTGGAAACATTCATGGTGAATCTCCTTAAATGGCGTTTTTTGACGGGATGATTCGGCCGGCAGGTGGTACGAGTACGCGACACGAGTCAGTGGTGCCAGTATTGGCATCCCCGGTGATGAACGTCCTTAAAGGAGCGATGAATTTTTCTGAAAATTTGTGAGGATGACCCGCGTACAGCTGGTGTTGTGTGGGCGCGCCAGGTTGGCGTATTCGTTGCCTCGGCCTTGATCCTGTTGATTGCTTATCTCACGACGCGCTGGCTCGATGCGAGGACATTAAAAAATCAACTGCAAATCGGTGCGGTCTGGGTTGTGCTGATGTTGATCTTCGAATTTTGTTTGGGCGCTGCTCTCGGCGTGACGCGAACACAGATGCTCGCCGACTACAATCTGGCGCAGGGCGGGCTGATGGGACTTGGGTTCGCTTTCCTGTTATTCGCGCC
>JANMPY010000119.1:0-11143 GCA_031370095.1 Betaproteobacteria bacterium | reverse complement strand
GTAGTCCGCCTGAGTCGGTGATGACAGCGTGCGCTGTCCTGACCAAATCAACCATGTCGTGGTATGGAAGGGAATCAATCAGCCGAAGACTGCCGAGATGCAGACCCTGAGAGATTAGCCGCTCGCGCGTTCTTGGATGCGAAGGAAAAAGTACCAAGCGGCGTTCAGCGATATCTACGAGCGAGGCCATGATGGCACGCAGACGGACCGGATCATCCACGTTCGACGGACGATGCAGTGTAACGACGACATGCCGCCCTTCCTGTCCAAGACGTTGCGCAGCCCCCGTTGCCTTTGCAGCAGGAAGAGCATGCAAGAGTGAATCGATCATGACGTTACCGACGAACACGATCTTGTCGGCAGGTTCCCCTTCGTGACGAAGCGTTATTTCAGCGTCTCGCGAAGGCGTCAGAAGCAGGTCAGCGAGTCGGTCGGCTACCAGTCTGTTGATTTCTTCGGGCATGCTTCGGTCGCCGCTGCGCAGTCCGGCTTCGACGTGGGCAATTCGCACCCCAAGTTTGGATGCCACGAGCGCCGTTGCCATGGTGGAGTTAACGTCGCCGTACACGACCAACCAGTCGGGTGCCGTGCGGATCAAGACTGGTTCAAAGCGCTCGAGAATCCGGGCTGTCTGTACGGCATGCGAGGCGGATCCAACGTCAAGATTAAAGTCGGGCGAAGGAATGGCGAGGTCACGAAAAAACCCATCCGACAGCAATTCGTCGTAGTGTTGCCCGGTATGGACCACAATTTGCTCCAGGCCGGCCACTCTGCCAGCGCGAAAAACCGGCGCGAGTTTTGGAAAATTGGGACGGGCACCAACAACGTGGAGGAGTTTCAAACAATATCCCCGATTTTGTCAGGACGCGAATGCCTCAGGTTTTCGTTTACTGTAGTGACAAAATCATTTTGGGAAATTGGCATTTTGGCGGCAAGAAATGAGGAAAATTCAACCCTACTTATTGGAGTATCTCCGACCCCGACAACCGCAGTCAATCGAAAAACTTATACAGAATTGATCGACGCCACGCATTACCGAAGCGCTAGCGCACAGTCACTGAACAGATCATCCTTATGCGATGATCCTGACGCCAAACACGACACAATGGCGAAAAGCCTACATAGCGACTGCCCGTGGTTGATAGATGACACGGCTTGCGCTGGCAGACGAGGTTCCAAATTCATACTGCATTGGGCTCGCAGCGGTCACCAACAACTGCGCGCGTCACTCGCCCGGCGCGGCCCGTTTGCGCGCCGTGACGAGAAACAACCCGTGCCCCTTTTCCTGAACCTGAACGTCGGAAAATCCAGCAAGTCGCAGACCCCTGAGCATGCCCGCTTTGGTCTGGAACGACTCGATTCGCGACCGTTTCAGCGGGAAGCGGATCAGCAATCCAAAAAAATGGTAAAGGGATCCGTTCAGTATGACGTACGTCCTGTAGAGGACATCCTTTAACAGTAGGCTGTGGAGACTGCGTCGCAAGTGCGTCCATTCATGGTCGAAATTATGACACGTGAACCAAATGTAGCCGTCTGTGGCGAGCACACGATATGCCTCGTGAAATGCCTTCTGCATATCCATATACATGATGCATACGCGTGCCATGTAGAAAGTGAACTCGCCGTTGTTGAACGGCAGTTTCTCTCCGCTGGCCAAATAAAATTCGTCATCGGGGTTCCGCTCAAGGCGAAACGCGCGAGCTTCCTCATCGACATCGACACCGACGAATCGACTGGTGCCAATCGCCTCGCCCTCCCAGCCGCCGCCGCAGCCGACGCAGATGACCTTGGCACCTTCCGGGAAAACGGGGTTCAAATGACGAGGATCGCCCGGCGTCCGTGCGACGTAGGCTTCGCCCTCGAAGTACTCCCTCGCCGTCGCCGAGATATGGGATTTTGCGTTGGATGATTTGCCGCTAAAGCGCTCTGCGCCCATGATGCTCCAGAAATAAAATGTTACGCGCGGCAGAGGTTTTTTATAATGCCAAGGGGCAAAATGTAGCATCATCGCCCCGGGCACACAAGAACTGCGAATTCAGCGCATTGTTGAGCTAGCGATGTTTTTCCGGGCCTTTGCTGACAAAACTAAAACGTACCGCTTGCGTTGCTGCTGCTGCGATGGCTGCGCGGTCGTGTTAGTTCAGTTATCCTTGGAGAACATAATGCGAGTCGGACACGGCGATATGATCATCATTGAGCCTTCGACCAACCAAGAGGGAGTTCCATGTGCGGCATAGCCGGCTACCGGGTCTTAGAAGGTGACGTCAAACCTTGGGTGGAGGGATTACCACATGCCGTGAAGTCATTGCATTACCGCGGGCCGGACGATCAGGGCGAGTGGCTCGGTGACGAGCATCGCGTCGGCCTCGGGCATCGGCGCCTGTCGATTCTGGATCTTAGTGCGCTCGGCCATCAGCCAATGGCTTCCGCGTGCGGCAACTGGCACATGGTATTTAACGGCGAGGTCTACAATTTCAAGCTCATTCGCGCCGAGCTCGAGCCGCTTGGACACCACTTCGCCGGCACTGGTGATTCCGAGGTTATCCTGGCTGCGTTCGCGCAATGGGGGCTGGACGCCGTCACCCGATTCATCGGCATGTTCGCGATTGCTCTCTGGCACGCGCCCACACGTCGTCTGCATTTGCTGCGAGATCGTTTGGGTGTGAAGCCTTTGTTCTATCGATGGGACGGCAAAGTGCTGTGCTTCGGCTCGGAATTGAAAGCACTGCGTGCGTTCAACGGCTGGCATGCCGAAATCGATGGCGATGGGCTCAACGATTATCTGCGTTACGGCTATATCAACGATCCACGCACGATTTATCGACAGGTCTTCAAGCTTCCACCTGCGCACCGGCTGACGCTCGAGGAAAATGGGCAACTCGACGTACAGCGCTATTGGAACGTTGTCGATCATGCGGGGATGCGCAACAATCGCAGCGAAGCGGAACTGGCCGATGAGCTTGAGGCGCTGATGATCGATGCTTTCAAATTGCGCATGATCGCTGATGTACCGGTTGGGGTGTTTCTGTCAGGTGGTGTCGATTCTTCAGTGGTCGCTGCGATTTTGCAAAAACATGGCGGGCAGCAAATCAAGACGTACACCATTGGATTCGATCAGCCTGAATTCGATGAATCACCGTACGCGGCCGAAGTCGCGCGGCATCTCGGTACCGATCACCACAGCCGCATCCTCAAGGTCGATGATGCCAAGAAGCTGCTGCCCAATTGGGGCGACCTGTATGACGAACCGTTCGGTGATGACTCAGGCATCCCGACGCTGATGGTGTCGCAGGTTGCTGCCGAGCAGGTCAAGGTGGTGTTGTCAGCCGATGGTGGTGACGAACTCTTCAGCGGCTATACGTCGTATGCGGCGACGCTGAAGCGTTGGGGTCGCATCAAGGATTTTCCGCAGGCCTTCCGCAGTTTGGCCGCAGGTGTCACCAACGGGTTGGGTGCTCAACAGGTCAGCGCGTTTCTGTCGGAGCGATCTGGGGACGCGCCGCGTCAATTCGGCGCGCGAATGTCCGCAAAGCTTGCCCGCTTTGGGACGAATATTGGCGCACGCAGCATCGGCGAGGTGTTCGACAATGGCGTTGCACACTTCACACACACCGAGCTCACCGCGCTGACCGGTCGTAACGTCATCACGCGTACGCTTGCTGACGCGTTTCCCGGTCTGGACGGCGAGAAATTGTGTCTTTGGGATCTGCACAATTACATGCCGGGCGACATTCTGACCAAGGTTGATCGCGCGACCATGGCCGTAAGTATCGAAGGTCGCGAGCCACTCATCGATCATCGTCTCGCTGAGTTCGCGTTTTCGTTACCGTATGAAATGCGTCAGGGTGCGCTGGGGTCAAAACATCTCCTCAAGAAGGTGCTTTATCGCTACGTTCCTCAGCGGCTCGTCGACCGACCGAAACGTGGCTTCGCAGTGCCGGTCAAGCAGTGGTTGGCGGGTGATCTGAAGAGCGTTGTGGATGAACATCTTGAGACAGATTATGTGACCCGACAAGGACTGTTTGACCCAGCGATGGTTCGCGAGTACGTACGGCACCTGCACGCCAAAAACATCAATGTGCGGCAACGCGTGTGGCTGCTGGTGGCTTTTCAGATGTGGCATCGACGCTGGATGTCCGCGCCATGACGCCGGTGAGCTGCGGGATGCTTGGTGTTGCAGGCTTTCGTCGCCTTTAATCCGGCCGGGACGGCAATTGGTCACGCTAAAAATTATTTGCCTTCACAATGCCAAAAACTAGGCATAGAACGCCATTTAACGGGGCTCCCCAAGCTTTTTAGGCTTGAAAGCCGCGCCAGCGCTAGGGTTTAAAAATTCTCGCCCTGCCCATCCGAAAGAATATTGTCGAGGCCGTTGCGATCAACCATATTTCCATGCGTGACAGAAATGGCAGTTTTTCTGCCGCCTCGTACTCGCCACCCTTCCGGAATTTATCTACACTGCACTATCTTCTGCGGCGCAACTGACCATCGATAACGGTCAAGCCATCTGCATAGTTAATGGTGTGCGTGGCGATGACATGCTTGTCCCATTTCGGCTCCACTTTTGAGACTATTTTTTCTTCGTATTCCGTTTCGGTCAGTTTGGTAATTTCACAGATATTAAAGCCGTAACCGTAATGCCCTGAACAGTTTTGCGACGGCCTGTAGAGGCGCGCATCGCGCACAATCAACTGGCCTGCGGGGCGCGCCGATTTCACATCTGAGACGATAGGGTTTCTTGGGTGCGGTATCCAATTTTCAGACAGCGGACTGTCGCTGTAGTACAGAAATAGTTCATCCCAAAGCGAAGCCCCTTTTGTTTCAATCTGATTGACAAACAGCCACCACTTGCCCTGCCATTGGAACAGGGTGGAATCAGCGGCATCACAATTTTCCATCAAGTTTTTTTGGAATTCCCATTTGTGCGGAAATACAGTGCATTTGTAAAGTTCGACGGTTCGGTTGGCCCTGCTTTCCGGGATCATGTAGGTATCATTTTCAAATTCGAACATAAACGGATACGACAAGTGGTACGGCGTCTCGAGTACGCGTACCGGCGCGTCGAAGACGCCGTCCTTGTTCATCACGATAAGTGAGATGTGGCCCTTCTGTGTTGCATACAGGAATTCTTCGATGTAGATGTAATATTTGTGATCGCGGGCGATGATGAAAGGGTCAGCCCAGAAGCGGTCTTTTGGTGGTGTGAGGTGTTTAAAGCGCCACAGGGAAGTGGACATGCCCTCGCGAATATCGTAAAGAAGCATCCACTGATTAAAATAAAACAGGTCATACCATTTGCGGCTCAACTTCTGCAGCAGCTTTTTCCACAGAAGAATGCTGAGTTCGCTATTTGTGGGCAGCTTGTAGAGTCGCCTGTCATAGAACTGTGGATGGACGTTGTCTGCTTTCAATTGGGCGAAAAATTGATTGTCGCCATTCTGGTGCAGGTCTTTGAGCTTGCGCGGAATAAAGTGCAGGGTTTTCCAGTAGAAAGTACTCGTGTTGTCTGTCAACGACCTGTCATTGGTTGAGGAAAAGGATCGATAAATGACGTTTCCATTGTCGATATCCTCAGAGATTATTTGTAGTATCGAGCCAGTTTCGGGCGTCGATTCCATTACCTCCCAGTAACCGGGAGGGCCGCCGCGATTGACCCTGTTGTCGCCGTGATGATAAGACCACACGCCATAGCGCGCGCTGCGCAAAATGCCGCCCCGCAGAATTCGGAAGCCGAGCCGAACGAAAACATCTATGTCGCGCGCCATGATGGCGGCTAATTCATCGCCCTCGATGTGGTCAGAAAAATGCTGGCGTCGCGGGTGTACCTTTATTATTTCAATGCCAGCGAGGAGCTGTCGGGAATCGATTTCCCTGGAGGCATCCGGTAACTGTCCAGGCTTATCAACAAGAAATTTTTCGCCGATGGTTAGCACCTTGCGAACGATAGCGCTCCAAAGCTGGCCTGATGCAAATTTGGTTGCGACCTTGCCTGCCACCGACTGCGGTTGCTGCTCAGCAGGTGGGGAGTTTTGGACGATGAGCGCAATCTCCGCATAGTCGCTCTGCTGGATGATTTCGAGCATGCGATATTTCCATGCGGAGAGCTCCATCTCGTCCACGAGCAGACCAATTTTTAGTTTGTTCTTTTGCATTGCTGTTTCAGCGCGATCTCTGTTTCGATGATGGCTTTATTGGGCGCATATCGCTTCAATCTGGACTGTATCCTTTTTTGTTGGATTTGGTGAACTCCTCCAAGCAGCAGTCGCAAAAATAGACATGCTTCATCGCACGCGCGGCGCTTCGTGAATTTGCGGCAGACTACCCTTCAGCGACTCGCCGTCAAGAAACTGTCGCTGCCACATTTCAAAATTAACCAGCGTCCAGAGGCGTTCGGTGTGATCGACACTGCCAGCAGTGTGCTCCTGCACTAGCCGTCGCAGGAAGTCGGGCTGGAAGAGGCCGCGTGCGAGTGCGCGCTCGCCAACAACAAATTCGTCCAGCATCGGACGGAATTCAGATTGAAACCAGCGTCTGAGCGGCGTGGGAAACCCCATTTTGCTTCTGTTGAGAATCGAATCCGGAAGCAGGCCCTTCATCGCTTCGCGAAGCACGTATTTGGTGGTGCGGCCGCGGAGTTTCAAACGATCCGGAAGCGCAGTTGAAAATTCGACAAGCTTGTGATCCAGGAACGGAACGCGACTTTCAATCGACGCGGCCATGCTCATCTGGTCCTGCTTCATTAGCAGCTCGTGAAGGTAGGTTTTTAGATCCGTATAGAGCAACCTCTGCAGCAAGCTTGCGGATTCGTGCGCGTCGAAGTAGTGATGCATACCGGCGTAGGCGCTCGTCTGCTCAAGCTGGCTGCAAAGCTTTGGCGAAAAAAGGCTCTGCTGCATGTGCAGCGGAAACACCGCGAAATTGTCGAAATAAATCGAATCGACGTCGGGTGGAAGCCAGAGAAATGTTCTGGGCAACTTTCGTCCGAGTGACGCTGGCGCAATGCGAGAAGCGATTCCACGGACGAGATGCCTGATACTTTCTGTTGAGAAGCGGTGGTACAGCTTTCCCGCGGCCAGATTCATGAGGGTTGAACGGTAGCGACCATAACCGGCAAGCAGTTCGTCGCTTCCCTCGCCGGTCAGCACTACCTTCACATGTCGTTGCGCAAGTTGCGACACAAAATATAGCGGTACGCTCGACGGATGTGCGATCGGTTCATCCTCATGCCAGATCAGATGCGGGAGCGCTGCCGCGAAATCCGCAGGCTCAACGAGGACTTCATGGTGATCCGTGCCGAATGCCTTCGCAACCACGCGTGCGTACTCAAGCTCGTTTGCCTCCGGCACGTTGAAGGCAACCGAAAACGTCTTGATTGGTTCGGTGACCATCTGGCTCATCACGGCGGCGATGGCGGAAGAGTCGATACCGCCCGAAAGAAACATGCCGAGCGGTACGTCCGCCATCAGTCGTAGCTTCACGGATGCTCGAAACAACTCCTGCCATTCGTCAACGTAATCGCCGACGGGTCGCGCATTATTTTCCACCACGTCCCCGGGGGTAACGTCCCAATAACGCCTGATATCAACCTTCCCATCCTTCCACCGCAGCGTATGCCCGGCAGGTAGTCGCCGCACGCCCGCAAACAGCGTCGTGTCGTCGCTGGTCGCGTGGTTTGCAAGGTAGTCCGGAAGCGCCGCAACATTTAGCTCCGGTCGCAGCGCATTCGCAGCAAGCAGCGCTTTGATTTCCGAAGCGAAAAAGAGCGATCCATCGTCGGTGTGGACGTAATAAAGCGGCTTGACCCCAAGGCGATCACGCGCGATGAACATTTCCTTGGTGCGCCGATTCCAGATTGCAAAAGCGAACATTCCGCGTAAGTGATCGACGCAACGATCACCATACTCTTCGTATAAATGCACGATGGATTCGGTGTCTGAGTGCGTGGCGAACACATGGCCCCGCGCCTCAAGACCGGATCGATGGTCAGCGTGGTTATAGATTTCGCCGTTGAAGACAATCTTGAGTGACCCGTCCTCATTGGACATCGGCTGGTGTCCCGACGCCAGATCGACGATGCTCAAGCGGCGATGGGCGAGACCAATGGAGCCGTCGATGAACAAACCTGCGTCATCGGGTCCACGGTGTTGCAAGACGTCGCGCATCCTAATGAGCGTCGTCTCGCTTACGGCTGATCCCCGTCGGGAAGAGAGTGCGATACCGTTAATGCCGCACATGGGTTTATCTTACAACCAGTTTGCAACGAACTATTGCCGTCGAAAATTCTCTCGTTAGTTTATTTGCGAAAAAGCTGAGCTTGCGTATCGGCACCGCTTCAAACTCGGCGAATCGAAACGGACTTTTCTCAATAATTCGTTCGAAACGAGCGATCGTCATTTGATTTAATCCGCCTGCCACTCCGCGAAAACTAGTCGCCCCATCGGTCTTGAAATCGGAGCGCCAACGAATCAGTGCTTTTTCAGTAAAGACTAAATGTGCCCACGGAAATATGGAAAAGAGATGTCCGCCGAGCGGGTGATACCACGTTGGCCCAAAAGCGGCCAAGACACAGCCTGTCGGTTTTAAAAGCCGATGCATGTCCTTCAGGATTAAAGATGGATCTTCAAAATGCTCGAAGGAATCTACGGCAATGATCACGTCGGCCTTTTCATCCGTCGTCACGCCAAAGACGCAAATCGGCGAAACCCCTTCTACTTTCGCCTTCTCCCGCGCCACCGTTAAAAACTTCTGTTGAATATCCAAACCAATGACTTTGCGAGCGCCGTGGCGAGCTATTTCGATAGCTTCGTTGCCTTCACCACAACCGAAATCAACTACTATCCTATCTGTAAGTTGGTCCCAAATTTTGGGTCCAAGAAGCGTGGCTAACTTACTCTTATCAAGATACGCGGAGCCGTCCATCGCGTTGATGTCGCCGGTTGGACTCATCAGCCTAAGTAGTTTGTACCCGAGTTTTCCACCAAGGATGCCCATATTTTTCCCCTTACTCAGAAATCGGCTCACTGCCCAATGATGGAAACGAGCGAAGCACACTGTCGACGTGTTTTGCCACCGCACCCCAACTGTATTTTTCCTCGACAAGTGTTCTCGCTGCAAAACCGATTCGCTCGCGTTCTGCCGATGAGCCTAGCAGACGGCAGACTTCGTTGGCGAAATGTTGAGGGTCATCAGCCAGAATAATGTCTGAACCATTCGTCACTGGTAAGCCTTCCGCACCGATCGTCGTTGAAACGACGGCTTTGCCCATTGCCATCCCCTCAAATATCTTAAGCCGGGTACCACTTCCTACGCGCAGTGGGACAACATAAACAGCACCTTTTGCAATGTACGGGCGAATATCTTCAACACGCCCGGTTATCTCGATGCCGGGATCGGATTCAGCCAACGCCTTAATCTTGCTGCCCGGCTTGCGACCGACGACCCAGAGCTTGGTCGCCGGGCGCTGTTTGCGAATCAACGGCAGGATTTCCTCAACGAAAAAAAGAATACCGTCTTCATTGGGCATCCAGTCCATTGAACCGGTAAAAACCAAACTATTGGATTCCTCGCCACTCATGGGCTGGAAATAGTCGATGTCCACGCCAGTCGGGATGGTTGTGATCTTGTCCGGGTTGATGTCTTTGGCAAACACGGCGCGATCAGTATCAGAAACTGTAAGTACATGTGTGGACTCGTTCACGTAGCGTAATTCCGCCGCGCGCATTTTTTTATATTCCCGTTTGAACACAAATTTCCATATCGGATTGGTTGCCACCTGCCAATGCCGCTTCCAGATCATCGCCTCAACATTATGCGTAAACATAACCACGGGAATACCCTGGTCGAAAGGTATGACGGCGGCAGGGCTCAAAAAATCGCACAAAACAACGTCGTACTTTTCTATCGCCAGAACCTCGCGCAGGTGGATGGCCACCTCCGGACGGCAATACTTGGTGATGGAATATGGGAGGGATGCAAAAAACGATTTGAGGTAGCTTACTGCCTCGCCGACGCTGCGCCCAGCGCTCGCTTTCAGCGGATGCGTCACCACTTTGTGAAATACAGATGTCAGCGTGTGGTGCTCATCGTTGGGCTCTTCGACATAAAAAGTGAAGAGCGTGACTTCGTGGATTTTGGCCAGCTCCTTGGCGATATGGTAGCTGCGGATTTTGCCGCCAGCGTCAAGCGGTACCAGTCCGCCAGCCTTCACCCAGATGATCTTCATTTACCAGCATATCCCCTCGTACTCGCCGTTGTGGCGCACACGATTTTGCTTGTGCAGGCTGATCAGGTCGATGACGATATGGTGCGGCTGAAGCAAAGCTTCCAGTTTGTCATTGTCAATTTTGCTGCTGACGACGATAACTTCACTCTCATTTACAACTTGCGCGAAATCATTATTCAGCAACGTGCCAATGTGCGGGATATTGTCTTCGATGAATTGGCGATTGGAGCCGATCAAGCGCCCCATGAAAACATTTTCATCCCAGATCCGCGCCTGATATCCTTCGCCGATCAGCCTCTTGATCAGCAACACCTGCGGACTTTCGCGCAAGTCGTCCGTACCTGACTTAAAGCTCAATCCGAGCATCCCGACTTTCTTCTTGCCTCGTGCGAGGATCGCTTGAATCGCTCGCTCGATGTGCTCGTTGTTGCTAGGGAGAATAGACTCGATCAGCGGTAGCTTGCAATCCAGCTCCTTGCCGAGATACGCGAGCGCCCGCACGTCCTTTGGCAAACACGACCCTCCGAACGCGAAACCCGGATTCAGGTAATAAGCCGAAATATTGAGCTGCTTGTCCGAGAGAAAAATTTTCGTGACGCTCTCGGTGTCAACACCCGCATGCTTGCAGAGGGTGCCGATCTCGTTGGCAAAAGCAACCTTTAGCGCATGAAAACTGTTGCAAGCGTACTTCACCATTTCCGCCGCATAGACAGGCACCGCAAACAGCTCAGCCGACACCCAGCTATATAGTTCTCGCATCACGGCTTCGGATTCCGGGTCGTTCACGCCGAGCACAGTCATTGGTGGGTTAAGAAAATCCTTGATCGCGGATCCTTCCCGCAAGAATTCAGGATTGGTCGCAACGCCAAAATCAATACCGGCTTTTTTCCCGCTTGCCGCCTCCAGTGCGGGCGTAATCAC
>JANMPY010000484.1:0-2487 GCA_031370095.1 Betaproteobacteria bacterium | reverse complement strand
ACTTCGCCAACCAGAAACACCACGCGTTCTTTTAGCAGCCGCGAGTAGATATCGAAGGCGCGTTCACCGCGTCCCGACTGCTCGATCACCATCGGAATATAGCCAAGGCCCTTGGTCTGATAATAATCGCGGTCGCCAGGTGCCATGCCGGTCAGGTCATATGCGTGTGATTGGTAGTCGGTGAAGCTTTTCATGATCTTTTGATCTCCATAATTTCGTCGAACGATTTGTTCACTGTCGAGACATCAAGTGATTTCGCCGCCCATTCCACAACGTTATCTTCCAAAACCATGCTTTCGACATCGCCCAATCGCGACTGCTCGCTGTAATACCAGCGAACCATCTGCTTTGGATCCTCGAAACTTTCTGCATGCTCTTCCACCACCGCGCGTACCTGCTCCGGCTTTGCGCGCAGGTCGTTTTGCTTGATGACCTCCGATAGCACCAACCCAAGCTTCACGCGTTTCTCGGCGCGTTCGACAAATAATTCAGTCGGCAACTGCAAATCCTTCGTCGTCATTCCACGCGACTCAAGATCTTTTACCGCTTGATCCTGCAGCCGTGATATTTCCATGTCGACGAGTGAGCGCGGCAAATCCAGCGTGGATACCGACAACAACGCATCCATTACCTGATCCTTAGTTTTGGCCTGAATGCGTTTTTTCAACTCACGTTCCAGATTTGCCTTGATTTCGGCGCGCATCTTGGTCACATCACCGTCGAGCACACCCAGTGTTTTTGCAAACTCTGCATCTACCGGTGGCAGCTTGGGCGCATTCACCACTTTGACCGTCACCGTGAACTGAACTGTTTTACCCGCAAGCTCGGCTTGATAGTCAGCGGGAAAAGTCAGATCGAATGTTTTCACCTCGGCGCTTTTCATGCCAATCAATGCCGCCTCGAAGTCGGGCAGCATACGTCCTTCGCCGAGCACGACGCCGAAATTCTCAGCGTTGCCTCCTTTGAATGGCGCGCCGTCGAGCGTGCCGACAAAGTCGATCACCAGAAAATCGCTGGCGGCTGCCGCGCGATCCGTCTTGTCGTACGCCGCACGCTGTTTGCGGAGCGTTTCGAGCGTGTTGTCGACATCCGCATCGGCAACGCCTGCCGTGAGGCGCTCAAGCTTCAAACCGTTAAGCGAGCCGAGTTTAACGTCGGGATACACTTCAAACGTCGCCGTGAATTCAAATTTATCCGCCGATTCGCCGGTATTGGCCGGGGCAAAGCGCGGGTAGCCTGCGACCAATAACTTTTGCTCCGTCACTGCGGTTGCGAAAGATTTTTGCACCGCGTCGGACATGACTTCCTGACGCACCTGAAAGCCGTATTGATTGGCAATAATGTTAAACGGCACTTTACCCGGCCGGAAACCCGACATCTTCGCAGTGCGGGCGATCTGCTTTAAGCGCGAGGTAATTTGCGACTCCACTTCGACCGCCGGCAACGACACAAGGAAACTGCGCTCAAGGCTGCTCACTGGAATGGGTGTGGATTGAGGTTGGGTTTGAGCTTGCATAATTAAGTCCTGACTGTCTTTGGTTTCTTGGGTTGCTGCGCTGTGTGCTTGTACGTTGCCGCCCACGAAAAACGCCATCGACGTTTCAAAGCAAAAATATTTACATCCGTAAAATCAGAATGGGAAATCTTCGCTTTTAAGCGTGGTGCATTTAGCCGCGAGGCCGACAAGATTAGTTGGTGCGAAAGAAGGGACTCGAACCCCCACGCCGTGAGGCGCTGGAACCTAAATCCAGTGCGTCTACCAATTCCGCCACTCTCGCCCTAAGTTCTGCGTGTAAGATTTTACAGTAATCCCCTTCCCTTCGCGCGGCCGACACGGCTTTTTATTGACGATGCACACACGAAAGGCCTTGTTTTTACAAATATAATTTTGCCTTCGCGGCAGTTGCCGCTGTCCCTTCAATTTGGTAACTCTTTTGCCTGTCGACCATTACGAAAATTTCCCGGTTGCATCATGGTTGCTGCCCCGCAAGCTACAGAAACCCATCGAAGTAATTTACGCATTTGCGCGATCGGCCGATGACTTCGCTGACGAAGGCAATATTTCCGATGATGCGCGAATCGCCTTATTGGACGGCTTTGAGCGTGAACTCGACCGCATCGAAGCAGGCACGCCATTGACGACACCACTATTTATCGATTTGGCCGCCACCATTGCCGCACACAATCTGCCGCTGCAACTGTTTCGCGATTTGCTTTCCGCATTCAGGCAGGACGTCACAAAAACGCGTTACGCCAATTTTGATGAACTCATGGACTACTGCCGCCGCTCGGCGAATCCAATCGGCAGGCTCATGTTGCAGCTTAACGGCCAGACCGCGCCTCAATATGTAATGTGGAGCGATGCGGTCTGCTCTGCCTTGCAGCTTATCAACCATTGGCAGGATGTGGCGATCGACTGGCGGAAAAACAACGGCGGTCGCATCTATCTTCCTCTGGATGATCTCGCCCGTTTCGGCTTGAGCGAAC
>JANMPY010000479.1:0-11432 GCA_031370095.1 Betaproteobacteria bacterium | reverse complement strand
AGATGGGCGCTGACTGCCCCGTCGCAAGACTACCGCCGCCCGACGATGCGGAGCCTTCTTTCCAACGCAAAAAGGTGTAGGGGCGCGCCGGTGTTGCAAGGCGCATCACAACAGCTTCGCGAATGAAGCTCGATCCTTCGTTGCCTTCGCCACCGCTGGCGACAGCCCGGACAATCACAATGCCATTGGCGAAGCTCGAATAGGGGGCGGCCGAGGCAAACTGCGGCAGCGGCAGTTTCGCCGTGCGTGCCTGCTCGCGCTGTGACAGATATTGGTCAACCAGCAGATCGGTGGCACCGGGGAGCGCACGCAGCACGCCGCGCGAGGCGATGCTTGCGTTAATGCCGGGCTGACGTGAGTAAATCGTGATCAATGGCGCAACCTTGTCGAATAGTTCTGGCGTCATGCCCATCACGAGGCGCAATTCCTCGTTCGATTGGAAAGCCGCATTGGCTGGTTTGTAGGAATACCCGGCGGCGAGATATTCGGCTTCTTCTGCCCCGCGCAGGCGCTTTAATGAATCAGGATCGCGCCAATCGAGTATTGCGTCCGTGACGGCGGCGGCCTCTTCATCTTTCATTCCTTGCGACAAAAACAAACCGCGCAAAAGCACATCAGCCGCCGTATTGATGTCGATTTTACCAGACTCGTCCGTCATGCTGATGTCCACCGCAACGCCCTGAAAGCTCCACGGCTGCAATACGCCGTCGGTCGTCCAGCGGTTCGGCACTTGCGTCGACTTGAGCATTTCATAAATGCCACGCTGTACGGCTGCGTCGGCGGCGGCTTCGAGGCGCGCGCGCGCCAGCGTGTTGGTGACGATTTGTACGTCGGTGCGCATCGCATAAATAAACGACGACGCGACCAACATCAGCAGCGTGGTAATCCACAGCACGATAATGAGGGCGATGCCGTGTTGGCTGCGCAGAAATCGGCGTTGGTTAGTATTGCCCATCATGCCCGCCGCGGCCCGCATTGGCGCTGGAACGCGTTGTCGTAACAGCCCGCTTCTTCGCCGAGGCGCAGGCTGACCACGAGTGGCGGCACGTCGCGGCCATTGTCCACTTGCACGGTGATTTTGATCAATTGCGGCATGCGCAATGCGTTTGTCCATTCGTTCGTCCATTGTGCTTCGGCGGTGTCGTTCTCCGCGCCGAAGTAGCCGATCTCGAACGATTTCACGCCTTCGATCAGCGGGATCGCCTTGGCTGCATCGAGCCCATCCCAATCCTTTGCCCGCAAATTAAACCCTGAGCGCTTGATGAATAACGTCCGCCGCCGCTCGCCACCAGGTGCATCATCATCGGCCACGTAGAGATGCCCCCATTGCAACCCGCCCTCGCGAACCGCAGCACCCAAGGTGAGCATGCTGACGAATTTGATCTCGTCTTTCGCACCTTCGAAGGCGATTTTCGATTCGGGGATGCCACGCCATCGCACCGGAAAAACCTGACTCAATTCGCGCCGCAAAAAACTCTGCACTACGCGTTGGTGCGACGCTTCCGTCACGCGCTTCTCGCCAGTGTCCCATGCGCGCAGACCGATATTGAGTGCGGAATAAATGAGGATCAGCATCGCGCCGAGAAGGGTCAGGGCAACGAGCAATTCGAGCAGCGTGAAGCCAGCCATTGCGACCGTGAACGTAGCGCGCTTATGTGCCGCTGGCATCACGCTTTTGGCCCCAGTCGCAAGGTCGATAGATTCACCACGCGTTCGCGTTGATCATCGGCCGTAAAAGTCACCTTGAGCTCGATCTCGTAGAGCTGTGTCGGCATCAGTTTTTCATAGTCGATCACCGAAGGTTCTTTCGGATTTGGGTCTTGATAGGGGCGAACCACCAAGCCCCATGAAAAATCATCATCGAATTTTCCAGCCGCTGCCGTTTCTTTCAGTTCCTGCTCTACACCAACCGTAGCGAGCTTTGATTCGGCGTACATGGTTGCTTTCGCGTAACGGTCGGCGAGTGCCGCGCTATTCACGCCGCGCGAAAAAATTTGCATCAACACGCCCATCGCGAGTGCCAGCAGGGTGAGCGCGACGAGGATTTCGAGCAAGGAAAATCCCTTGGCATTCTGCAACGTAGATCGCCTATTGGTAAGGCTTCTAGAGGCATTTGCCTCTGCAATGCCCGTGGATAGACGATCTAAGTAAATAGGTATTTGCCTAAACGCTGTCGCGGGGTAGAGCATTTGCATACTACCCACGACCATCCCCAACGGGCTTATCCTTGATCGTCACATGCCCCGTCAACCAATCCACATCAATCTCAAAGCCACGCTCACCGACTGCCACCGTCACGCGCCCGCCGTTCGAAGAGCCATCGGGATAAAAGCGAATCGTGCCGGCTTTTTCTGAGATCAGATCGGCCTCTGCGGTGTAGAGCTTCACGTCGAGCTTTTCATTTAATTTATGAATCTTCGCGTCGTTCGGCAGTGTGAATTCGCGGTTTTCCATGTTGAGTGACAAAAACGCTTCGCGCCTCGTCGTGATCGCGGCATCGCGCGCCAGCCGCAAACCGGTCGCGACCGCGCGTGCGTTCGAGCGCAGCTCAGCACCCGATACGCCGCCGAATACCATTTTGGGCAACAGCGTATACGCCAGACCGATGATGGTGATGACGACGATAACTTCCAGCAGGGAAAAGCCGTGCTGTCGCATGAATGATTCTCGTGAGTGAACTTGGCGTTCACTCCCAGGATTTGAGATCCTTGTTCGCGCCCTCGCCGCCCTCCTGGCCATCGCCGCCGAGGGAAACAATTTCGTACGGACGGTTTTCACTACCCGGCGAGCGATAAATCAAGTCGTTGCGCCACGGGTCTTTCAATTCACCATCATTTTTCACGTATGGCCCGTTCCAGTTCGGCACGCCGGAAGGCGCTTGCAGCAAGGCTTTCAGGCCTTCTTGCGTGCTGGGGTATTTGCCGGTGTCGAGTTTGTACAGATCGAGCACGCCGGACAATGCAACAATTTTGCTCTTGGCAATCTTGGACTGCGCCTGATCCGCCCTGCCGAAAATCTGGTTTGCAGCAAACGCGAGAATGATGCCGATGATGGTGATGACGACGAGGATTTCCAGCAACGTGAAGCCGTGTGATTCGGCGCGTAAATTGACGCGCGGATGGCCGCCTCGGGTGCTTAACTTTATTATTTTCATTCTGACTCCAGGCAAATTAAAAAACTACAGCGGTAAATCCATCAGGCCGAACATCGCCACCAGCAACGACATGATGATGCCGCCGATCAACAGTGCCAGACCGATAATCATTACCGGCTCGATCAGCGCCAGCGTGCGTTTCACCGCAGAGGCCACTTCGCGGTCGTACACATCGGCGACCTGAAACAGCATCTCATCGAGTTTGCCGGTTTCTTCGCCAACCGCAATCATTTGGACAGCGAGTTTGGGGAAGACGTTCGCCTCGTTCATCGGTTTGGCCATGCCGCGACCTTCTTTCAGGTCGCGCGCGACGACTTCGACGGCGTCGCGAAACACAACATTTCCCATCGTGTCTTTCAAAATTGATAAGCCCGCCAACAGCGGCACGCCGTTTTGCAATAGTGTCGCAAGCGAGCGGGCAAATCGCGCCATTTCGACCTTGGTAACTAGCTTGCCCATCACCGGCCAGCGCAGAAACTTCACATCCCATTTGGCGCGCGATACGGGATTATTAAGCGAACGCAGCAGCAGCCAAATCGCCAGCGCGACGCCCGCAAACAGGTACGGCCAGAAAGTGCGCATGAAAACGCCCACCGCAAGCACGACCTCGGTAGAAAACGGCAGCGCCTTGCCCGACTGATCAAAAATTTGTTTGAATTGCGGCACCACGAGAATCACCAGCAGCAATACCGACGCGACCGCGACGCTAAAAAGGATCGCCGGATAAATCAGCGCCGAAATGACGTTATCGCGCAATTCCTTGCTGCGCTCCATGTGGTCAGCAAGCCGCATAAGCACGCTGCCGAGCGCGCCACCAACTTCGCCGGCTTTCACCATGTTCACGTAAAAACGCGTGAATACGTCGCGGTGCGGATCGAGTGCTTTGGATAGCGACGCGCCGCCACGCACGTCGTTACGGATTGCGACCAACAATTCGGCCACACCCGGTTTTTCGGCGAGACCAATCAATATTTCCATACTGCGGTCGAGCGGCAATCCGGCTTTCAGCAACGTGGCGAGTTCGCGCGTGAGGATCGCCAGGTCATCCTGGCTCACGCGCACTTTGGAAAATAGCGCCGATTTTTTAGCCCCTGTCTGGCGCACGCCTGCGCTGACTGCGCCACTACCAGCCTGCGCCATCTCGGTCGCGCGAATCGGGATCAGCCCCGTCGATTGCAAATGCGCAATGATGCCCGCGTGCGTCGCGCCCTCCATGACGCCTTCCTGCATTTCGCCGGCGGAGGTTACGGCTTTGTATTGGAACATCGGCATGCGGCTAATCTTCCCGCGTGACGCGCAATACTTCCTCGATCGTCGTCACACCGTCGACCGCTTTTTTGAGACCGTTTTCATACATGGTCTCCATGCCACCGGCGATTGCGGCTGCGCGCAGCTCAGACGCCGTGGCGTGGCGCATGACCAGACTGCGCAAGGCATCCGACATGGGCATGACTTCGATGATCGACAGCCGCCCGAAATAGCCGGTGTGTCCGCAATGCTCACAACCTTTGGCGTGATACAGCGTGACTGATTTTTCATTGGTGAAGCGCCGCAACCCCATCTGCCCGACCACTTCTTCAACCGGGTGGTAAGGTGTCTTGCAATGCACACACAACACCCGCACCAGACGCTGCGCCTCGATGCCGATCACGGTGGAGGTGAGCAAATAATCTTCCACACCCATGTCGAGCAGGCGATTGATCGTTGCCGCAGCGTCATTGGTGTGAACGGTGCTCAACACCATGTGCCCGGTGAGGGCGGATTGCATGGCGATCTGCGCGGTTTCAAGGTCGCGGATTTCGCCGATCATGATCACGTCCGGATCCTGCCTGACGATGGAACGCAGCGCGTTGGAAAAGGTGAGATCGATTTGCGGCTTCACTTGAATCTGGTTGATGCCGGGCATTTGATATTCGACCGGATCTTCCACCGTGAGAATTTTCACATCCGGCTTGTTGAGCCTATCCAGCGCGGTGTAGAGCGTGGTGGTTTTACCGCTACCGGTGGGGCCCGTCACCAGCAAAATACCGTGCGGCTGATCGAGAATGGCGGTGAAGACTTTCAAATTCGCGTCGTCAAATCCAAGGGCATGAAAATCCAGCGCCACGCCGCCCTTGTCGAGAATACGCATCACCACGCTCTCGCCGTGCATGGTCGGCACGGTGGAGACGCGCAGATCGATTTCCTTGCCCTGCACGCGCAGCTTGATGCGACCATCCTGCGGCAATCGGCGCTCGGCGATGTCGAGATTGGCCATGATCTTGATGCGCGAAATCACCGCAGCCGAAAGCCTGCGCGGCGGCGATTCGGTTTCGTGCAACACGCCGTCGATGCGATAGCGAACGATCAGCCGGTTTTCAAACGGCTCGACGTGAATGTCGGATGCTCTGCGCTCCAGCGCATGATTGATAATCAAATTCACCAGCCGGATTACCGGCGCTTCGGAGGCCAAATCCTTTAGCTGCTCGATGTCGCCAAAGTCCTGCTCCTCATCGCGGGTCGAAATGTTGTCGACGATTTGCCCCATCGAGGATTTGCCGCTGCCGTACAGCCGCTCATAAACCAAATCAAAATCGGCACCAGCGAGTAATTTGCGCGTAACGCTTTTGCCGGTTGCGGCAGCGACCGCTTTTGCGGTGAATGCGTCCGCCGGGTCGGTCATCGCGAGCACCACTTCCGATTCGGTTTCGGTCACCGGGATCGCGCGCACCTCATTCAAAAAACGCGGTGAAACGGTCTCCTCCAAAATCGCCAACTCGGGAAATTCCGACGATTCTACAATCGTCCAGCCGCGCTGCTGCGCCAGCGCCTCGGCCAACTCGCGGCTTGACAGCATCCCTAAGCGCGACAACACCGAGCCTAACTTTTCAGCGGTAGCACCTGCGCTGCGCGCGGTTTCCTGCACTTTGAGCGCACGATCAAGATTGGCGACGTCGAGCTTGCCACGCGAAATCAGAATTTCGCCCAGCCTTTGATGGCCGGATTCAGCGTGCGGTTCGACGTAATTTAGCAAAAGGAGATCCTTGATTTATCAACGAAAAAGAGTGCGCCGCAAAGTATATCAGCCGAGGCAGGAAACACTCTCGCGCCAACGCCCGTCGAACCCTAGCACTGGCGAGCCTTTCGGGGCACAATTGGCTTGGAAGGCTCGCCAGTACTAGTGTTTATCCAACGATAGCTCAGCCACACAGCCTGCAAGCTGTTGCTGCCAGTCTGGGACACGCAGTTTGGTCGCAGATTCAATTTTATTGTTCGACAGCACCGAGAATGCGGGTCTTTTGGCCGGTGTGGGAAAGTCTTTGGTCGCAATCGGCACGACTTTTTTAGCGATGCGCTGCGGATCGGCAATCGAGGCAAAAATCGCTTCCGCAAAGCCGTGCCATGAGGTGCGACCGTTGGCCGAGAGATGATAAATACCGTCGGCAATATTGAGCCGCGCTTCGCTGTCGATCACGGCGCGCGTCACGTCGGCCAGCGTTTGTACCCAGGTTGGTGAGCCGATTTGGTCGGCAACGACGCGCAACTCTTCGCGCTCGCGGCTCAAGCGCAGCATCGTCAACAAAAAATTTTGCCGTCGCGCGGCATAGACCCAACTGGTGCGAAAAATTAAATACTTATCCGCTATGCCATTGGCCGCCTGTTCGCCGACGAGTTTGGTTTTGCCGTATACGTTCTGCGGCGAGGTTTCATCTTCCTCGCTGTACGGCGTCATCGCGTCGCCGGAAAAAACGTAGTCGGTTGAATAGTGAATGAGCGTCGCACCCAGGCGATTGGCTTCCTCAGCGAACACGCGCGGCGCAACACCGTTGACCAGCATCGCTAGCTCTGGTTCCTGCTCGGCGCGATCCACCGCCGTGTAAGCACCGGCGTTCAAAATCAGCGATGGCTTGATGTCCGCGCAGCAGCGGCGAATGGCATCGGCATCGGCTAAATTGAGCGTGTCGCGGTCGAGGGCAATCACCTCGCCGAGCGAGGCGAATGTTTGCGCCAGCGCAAATCCAAGTTGCCCGTTTTTCCCGGTGATGAGAATGCGTGGCAAGGATTGCATCGTCAGGCGAACAGTTCCGCTCTGGTGAGCGTTGGTGCGTCGGCATCGGCGCGCTTTAATTGCGGCTCACCAAGCCCGGCTGACGGCCAGACGATACCCAGCGCCGGGTCGTTCCACAGGAGGCTGCGCTCGAACGCGGGCGCGTAGTAGTCGGTGGTTTTGTAGACAAACTCTGCGACGTCCGACATCACCAAAAAACCGTGCGCAAAGCCGACCGGCACCCACAGCATGCGTTTGTTTTGTGCCGACAACAACACCGCAACATGCTTACCGAAAGTCGGTGAACTTTTGCGAATATCCACCACCACATCGAACACTTCGCCAACCACCGTGCGCACCAGCTTTCCCTGCGGCTGCTCGATTTGATAGTGCAAGCCGCGCAACACACCCTTGACCGATTTGGAATGATTGTCCTGCACGAAATGCGCGTCGATACCAGTCGCTTCATGGAATGCGCGGGCGTTGAAGCTTTCGTAGAAAAAACCGCGCTCGTCGCCGAAGACTTTGGGCTCGATTATTTTTACGTCGGGGATGGCGGTGGGGATGATGTTCATTGTCTGTTTTTAGTTGAAATTTTGACGGCTCGGTAAGTACAACACGACCAAAAAACTGTCATTTCGAGCAAAGCGGAAATGACAAATCTGGATTGTAATCTCTAGCACTGGCGCGGCGTTTCAGCCATTTTATGCCTGAAAGTCTCACCAAATGGCGATGTACGTGCAAGTTCGCTGCTAGAAAACCTGTTCAGTCAGCATTTTCAGCAGGTACTGCCCATAGCCATTTTTCGCCATCGGCTTCGCCAGTACACGAATCTGCTCCGCCGTCACCCAGCCCCGCCGGTAGGCAATTTCTTCCGGGCAGGCGATCTTGAGACCCTGGCGCCGCTCGATGGTTTCGATGTACTGCGAGGCTTCCAGCAGCGATTCGTGCGTACCCGTGTCGAGCCACGCCATGCCGCGTCCCATTACCTCGCAATGCAATTGCTGTTGCTCCAGATAGAGGCGATTGAGATCGGTGATTTCGAGCTCGCCGCGCGTCGAAGGCTTCAACGCTGCCGCCAATTCACACACTTGTTCATCGTAAAAATAAATGCCGGTAACTGCGTAGCGCGATTTTGGTTTCGCGGGCTTTTCTTCGAGCGAAATCACTTTGCCTGCTGCGTCGAATTCGGCGACGCCGTAGCGTTCGGGATCCTGCACCGGGTAGGCGAATACCGTGGCCCCGTCAGGTTTGGCATCGGCGCGCTGCAGTAGCACCGACAGATCGTGTCCGTAAAAAATATTATCGCCAAGGATCAATGCCGAGGACGACGCGCCCAGAAAATTCTTGCCGATCAGAAACGCCTGTGCGAGCCCGTCAGGTGACGGCTGCACTGCGTAGGAAAGTGACAATCCCCACTGCGAGCCATCGCCGAGTAATTCGCGAAACAGTGGCGTGTCGTGCGGCGTGGAGATGATCAGAATCTCGCGAATGCCTGCGAGCATGAGGGTGGTGAGCGGGTAGTACACCATCGGCTTATCGTAGATCGGCAATAGCTGCTTGGAAACCACTTGCGTCACCGGATACAGTCGCGTTCCCGATCCGCCGGCGAGGATGATGCCTTTACGATTCATGCGGCAGCCTTGCCATATTGTGTGTCGATCCATTCGCGGTATTGCCCACTGGTGACCGATTGCACCCAATCGTCATTGGCGAGATACCACTGCACCGTTTTACGAATGCCGCTTTCAAAATTCTCCGTAGCTCGCCAGCCGAGCTCGTTTTCCAGCTTGCTGGCGTTGACGGCATAGCGGCGATCATGACCGAGACGATCTTTCACGAATGTAATTTGGCTTGCATACGACTTGCCGTCGGCACGCGGTTGCAGTTCATCGAGCAAACTGCAAACGATATTGACGACCTCAAGATTGGTGCGTTCGTTGCGACCGCCGACGTTGTAGGTTTCGCCGACGCGTCCCTTCGCCAGCACCAGGCGGATCGCCGTGCAATGATCGGTCACATACAGCCAGTCGCGCACGTTTTTGCCGTCGCCGTACACGGGCAGTGCCTTGCCGCCGAGCGCGCTGAGGATCATCAGCGGAATCAGCTTTTCCGGAAAATGATACGGGCCGTAATTGTTTGAGCAATTGGTCGTCACCACCGGCAGATGATAGGTGTGATGACTCGCGCGCACCAGATGATCTGAGGCCGCTTTGGAGGCGGCATAGGGACTGTTCGGCTCAAAGCGGTGGTTCTCGGTGAAAGCGGGCTCGGATCCCATTAACGAGCCGTAAACTTCGTCGGTCGAGACATGTAAAAACCGGAACCGATCCTGCTCCGACAACGACACCGCGTCCCAGTGAGCGCGCACTTCCTCGAGCAAATTAAAGGTGCCGACAATATTGGTGGCGATGAATTCGCTCGCTCCTTGAATCGAGCGATCAACGTGGCTTTCGGCGGCAAAATTAACCATCGCGCGAGGCCTGGTTTCCTTTAACAGCGCAGCGACGGTCGCACGATCACCAATGTCGCCGTGGACAAAGCGATAGCGCGGATCGCGGTCAATATCGGCGAGAGATTTGAGATTGCCCGCGTAGGTAAGCTTGTCGAGATTGACGACCGGCTCTTGTTCGTGGATAAGCCATTCGCGAATGAAATTGGAGCCGATAAATCCGGCACCACCGGTGACGATAATCATGGGAGACTTTTGTTTGGCGCCCTGACTGCTGACGCAATTTTGAGGATCGCTATTTTACCAGCGCAGAACACAAACCTCTAGCCGCATTTAATCGACCTTGTTGGTCAACTCAATCAATTTCGCATACTTGGCGAATGCGGCAAAACAGCCGACTGCGACATGCGCAAATCCGGGCCCGCCATCGAGGAAGCCAAGCCGGATAATATAAAACTTGATGAACCGCGCCAGCGGACTTAAAAATAATTTCAGATAGCCCGCACGCACGCCCTGCTGAAACAATGCGTCGGCGTGCAAGCTGGAATAGCGATTTTGTTTGGCCAGATATTTGCGCACGTCTTCGGCGGAATCATGCAACAGGTCACCCTTCAGCGTACCGACATCCACCGTCGTGATGACGGCTTCGTGAACGGGATCGTTGCTCCAACTGGCGAACTGCCGATGAAACAGGCGCAACGACCAGTCGGGATACCCTTCCCCGTGCTTAAGCCAGCGACCCAGAAATCGGTTGCGCCGCGCCATCCGCCAGGCGTGGTGGTTTTGCGTTTGCACTGCCGTGCGAATACTGCTTTCCAACAGTGCTGTCACCCGCTCATCCACATCGAGACACAGCACCCAATCGTTCTTTGCCTCGCCAACTGCGAACTGTTTCTGCGGCCCGAATCCCAACCACTCTTTCTCGATAACGCGGCAACCACGCACGTCGGCAATCGCCCGCGTTTCGTCGTCCGAACCTGAGTCCACGACGAGTACCTCGTCGGCGAATACGACGCTGTCGATACAAGCCCCGATTTGCGCTGCCGCGTCTTTGGCGATGATGACTACAGAGAGCGGGATTTTGACAACTGACATGGTGAGCTTTGGTGGGCGCGCTGATGATGCACATGTCAGCGATTGTAAACGAAGCAGCTTGGCAGCCATCCTCCGCTACAATCGCCCGATGCGTGTTTTGCTGGTCAAACTTTCGTCGCTGGGTGACGTTCTCCACAATCTGCCGGTGGTGAGTGATCTGGCGCGCGCAATGCCGGAGATTGAAATCGACTGGGTGACCGAGACACCCTATGCCGCGCTGCTTGCCCTGCATCCGCAGGTGCGGCGCGTTTACACGACCCATCTGCGTGATTTGAAAAAACGCTGGTGGTCGCCGGCTGCGTGGGCGACGCTTAAAGACGATAAAGCGCGGCTTTCAAGGGAAACGTACGACACGATTGTCGATACCCAGGGCCTCATCAAGAGCGCGCTCGTCGCACGCGTTGCCAACGGACCGATTGCCGGATTTTCGAGAGAGACCGCGCGCGAGCCGCTTGCCGCGCGCGGCTACGATCAACATTTCGCGGTGCCGCGCGATCTGCACGCTGTGGAGCGCAACCGGCGCCTGGCGGCGGGTATTTTTGGCTATGCGCTATCGGAAACGGTGAATTATGGATTGCGCGTGCCGCCAAGTGTGGCAAATGCAATGTTGCCAACATCGTACGTGGTGTTTTTACACGCCACCAGTCGCGCCGACAAAATGTGGCCCGAGGCGCATTGGATCGCGCTCGCGGAATGTCTGCGCC
>JANMPY010000467.1:0-1981 GCA_031370095.1 Betaproteobacteria bacterium | reverse complement strand
TCATTGATATGGCGCTGGCGAAAAAATTTGAAGAGCGCTTCCAGACCGGCGCCGAATTTGCCGCCGCCATTCGCACTTATCGACAAATAGGTTGATGCGAGCCGCAAGGTAAACAAAAAGTAAACAGAAGGCGCGCCGCATGGCGCGCTTTTCGTTTCTATAATGTTGACTGTCTCTTTAGCGATAAATTATCTTCATGCCGCTTTCCGCACCCGCACCACGCCAGCCCCTGCACCATCGCGACATCAGCGTTCGCGGCTACAAACGCGATGACGGCATGTTCGATATCGAAGGCCACCTTCATGACACCAAAGCGGTGGACTTCAACGTCGCCAGCGGTCGACGCATGGCCGGAGAATCGATTCATTCGATGTGGCTGCGCATCACCGTCGACCGCACCCTCACCATCGTCGATGCCGAAGCCGCCACCGATGCGATGCCATACGTCGGGCACTGCGACACGATTACGCCTGATTATAAAAAGTTGATCGGCCTGGCATTACGCCCCGGATTTAGCGGCCAGGTGAAACAACTGCTGGGCGGCACCAACGGCTGCACGCACATTACCGATCTGGTCGGCATCGTCGCCACGACCGCCTTTCAAACCATCGCAGGCCAGGGCTTGCAGACGCCCGGCAGCAGGCCATATCAGCTAGATCGCTGTCACGCCCTTGCCGTAACTGCGCCAGCGGTTGCGCGCTACTATCCGGAGTGGTATCGGGGTGATAAGCCGGTTGCCTTACCCGCAGGCCAGTCTGAGAATCACTGAGGATCAGTAAGACAGGCCGGTACAGATTGCGCTGGTAACATAGCAAAGCTTTACCGCAAGCATCATTCATTGCAAGATTTAATTTCACCGCAGAGAGCCAACATCCATGAACGTTCACGAATATCAGGGCAAGGAAATCTTGCGTAAATACGGCGTCGCCACACCGCGCGGCGTTGCTTGTTTTTCAGTCGATGAGGCAGTCAAGGCGGCTGAATCTCTCGGCGGTAAAGTCTGGGTCGTCAAAGCGCAGATTCACGCCGGTGGTCGCGGCAAGGGCGGCGGTGTCAAGGTGGTTAAATCGATCAGCGAGGTACGCGATGCCGCCTCGAAAATTCTCGGCATGACACTCGTCACCCATCAGACCGGGTCGGAAGGTCGCGTCGTGAAACGGCTCTTGGTGGAGGAGGGTGCAGATATCAAAAAAGAGCTCTACGTCGGCATGGTCGTCGATCGCGTCACGCAGCGGGTGACGCTGATGGCATCCAGCGAAGGCGGGATGGATATCGAGCATGTCGCCGAGCACACCCCAGAGAAAATTTTTAAAATTGCGATTGATCCGGTGAAGGGATTATCCGACGTTGAAGGCGACGATGTGGCGCGCAAAATCGGTGTGCCCGATGTCGCCGTGGCGCAGGCACGCGGCTTCATGCAGGCGCTGTACAAGGCATTCGATGAATGCGATTGTTCGCTCGCCGAAATCAATCCGCTGATTTACACGGGTGACAATAAAGTCATGGCACTCGACGCAAAACTCAACTTCGATTCCAACGCGCTTTACCGTCACCCCGAAATCGACGCCATGCGCGACCTCGATGAAGAAGATCCAGCCGAAATCGAAGCCTCGAAATTTGATCTCACCTACATCTCGCTCGACGGCGATATCGGTTGCCTCGTTAACGGTGCCGGGCTGGCAATGGCGACCATGGATGTGATCAAGCTCTACGGCGGATCTCCGGCAAATTTCCTCGATGTGGGCGGTGGCGCGACGGCGGAAAAAGTAACTGAAGCCTTCAAGATCATGTTGAAGAACCCGAACCTCAAAGCGATCCTCGTCAATATTTTTGGCGGCATCATGAAGTGTGACGTTATCGCCAACGGCGTCATCACGGCAGCGCGCGAAGTAAAACTCACGGTGCCATTGGTGGTGCGCATGAAAGGCACCAACGAAGAACTGGGCAGAAAGCTGCTCGCTGATTCGGGGTTGCCGATTAT
>JANMPY010000437.1:0-4762 GCA_031370095.1 Betaproteobacteria bacterium | reverse complement strand
AAATTACGCTACGCGCACCAAGGTGGACACAATCCACCGGTCGTCGTGGTGCATGGCTCGGGTTTGGCGAATTTGGCGGATAGTTACAAGCGTTATCTGGAAAACGCATTTCGCGATGCCTTCAAGCTAAAAGGTACGCCGCTGCGGGTTGATTTGAAACAGGCAACGAATCCGTATGCGCACAAAAAACCGCAAGAAATCACTGCAAGCCAGGAGCGCCAGCGCCGCAGGGGGCGTATTCGCTCGAAGAAGATGTACAGCTAACCCATTGGGTGTTGCGTTCCACGCAATGCAGTGTTTCGAGAGAAATTTTAGCGTGGTGCGAGGATGTGGGATCAACGCTGGGAACTCGGCCTGAAAATTGCTGTCTTTCCATGCGTAACTGGTGGCAATCGTGCAGACTTTGCGCGTTTGAGTTAAAGTTTTATTTCGGTCAGGCAAAAACGGTGAGATTCATGGATGCGCGGACTGATGCGCAATACATGAAGTTCACTGTTTAAAGAAGGGTCCGGATTGGGCCTTCTGCCTGCAAACGGTAGTTTAGAAATCGGAGAATAAGAATATGAGTGCAAAAGGGCAACTACTACAAGACCCGTTCCTGAACATCTTGCGCAAGGAACACGTCCCTGTGTCAATTTACCTCGTGAACGGCATCAAGCTCCAAGGGCAGATCGAGTCGTTCGATCAATACGTGGTCTTGCTGAAAAATACCGTTACCCAAATGGTCTACAAGCACGCCATTTCGACCGTCGTTCCGGCGCGTGCGGTGACGGTTCCGTTTGAAGCGCCCGCCGAAGGTTAATCTCGATCGCACGTCCGGTATCGTTGGCTGTGCGGACACGCGCTGGTTTGATTTTTTTATAGTCGCCCCCATGTATCTGCAAACAATGCAGGCGGCGCGTTCGCGCGTGGGGCTCACTGAATGAAACCAGATTCAACCGAAAAATCGCAGTATCAATCCGCCAAAAATATTCCTGCGCGTACTCAGGCGATTGTCGTTGGCATCGATTTCCACGATACTTTATTTGACGACCGCTTGAGTGAGGCAGTCGAGCTCGTCACCAGCGCCGGTGCATCTGTTGCTGCGACCGTTAGCGCCAAGCGCGCCAAACCCGACGCAGCTACCTTTGCCGGTAGCGGAAAGATCGAAGAACTGGCCGCGTGCGTGGCCGAGCACGATGCCAATTTGGTGGTGTTCAATCATCAACTTTCGCCGATCCAGATTCGCAACATTGAAAAACTCGTCAACGTACGGGTGATTGATCGCACCGATTTGATTTTGGATATTTTTGCCCAGCGCGCACGCAGCGCCGAGGGTAAGTGGCAAGTTGAGTTGGCGCAAATGCAGCACCTGATGACGCGATTGATTCGCGGCTGGACGCACCTCGAGCGCCAGCGCGGCGGTATCGGCGTGCGTGGTGGCCCGGGCGAGACGCAGCTTGAGATGGATCGTCGTCTCATCGGTGATCGGATCAAGCGACTAAAGGAAAAATTGCAAAAACTCGGAAAGCAGCGTGTCACCCAACGTGCTAGTAGAAAACGCGCAGGCGTATTTAACGTCTCCATCGTCGGCTATACCAACGCGGGGAAATCGACTTTATTCAATCGCATGACGCGTTCAGCAAGCTACGTGGCTGACAAATTATTCGCCACGCTCGATACCACTACCAGAAAGCTCTACATCGAGCCAGGCATCCACGTTGCGATGTCGGATACGGTCGGGTTCATCCGCGATTTGCCGCATGGATTGGTTGCCTCGTTTCATGCGACCCTCACCGAGGCGATGGAGGCCGATCTACTCATCCACGTTGTGGACGCGGCCAATCCGATGCGTGATGAGCAGATAAAAGATGTAAATCTGGTGCTGACCGAGATCGGCGCCGAGCACATTCCGCAAGTTGTCGCCTACAACAAGATTGATCGACTCGACGGCATGCCGTGGGGGTCAATTCTGAGGGATGAAAGTGGTAAAATCCGTGAGTGTCGCTTAAGCGCTCTACAGGGTATTGGCATCACAGAATTGCGCGAAACGATCAAGGAATACGGCTTGGAAGATCAAGCCAACAAGGCGGTCGAGCGAGCTTCTCGCGAGGACAGCATCGAGCAGGAAGAAATGCACAAAAAAAATGCGCTGGCAGGCTTGGTGTTCGAGTCGGTAGCACAATAAAAGTGGCGCCATCAGGCGACACCTTAATTTTATCTGGAGCAGATTGCATGCGATCTTTGGGTCGAACAGTTTTGATCGCGCCGCTGGTCGGCGCAGCCGCGTTAATGGCATATCCGATATATCGTTTGCGCTACGCGTTACGCAATGGATTACAGATGTCGATGAATGACCCGCAATGGGGTAAACGCGGCAATAAAGACGGCCCTCCCGACCTCGATGAAATTGTCCGGAAGTTCAAGCAAAAGCTCGGCGGTCTATTTGGCCAAAAAGGCGGCAGCGACGGCGGGGGCGCTGGCGGCGGCGGCTCGAACGGCCCCGGCGCACCTAGTGCGGCAATGATGGGTGGCGTATTTATCCTCGGTTTGGGGTTGGCGATATCGTTTTGGCTGGCGAGTGGATTTTATATCGTGCAAGAGGGTACGCGTGGTATCGAATTGCGTCTGGGCAGATATTCGCAAACGACGCAGGCAGGGCTGCGCTGGCGTTGGCCGTACCCGATTGAAACCAACGAGATCGTTAACGTCTCGCAAGTGGAAGCGGTGGAAATTGGTCACCGCAACAACCAGAAAACCAAGGTGAAAGAAGAAGCCTTGATGCTCACCGAAGACCAGAATATTGTTGACGTGCAATTCGCCGTGCAGTACACGCTGAAAAACCCTGAGCAATTCCTGTTCAACAACAAAGACCCGAAAGAAGCGGTACGCCAGGTGGCAGAAACGGCGATGCGAGAGATCGTGGGAAAAAGCAAGATGGATTTTGTGTTGTACGAAGGCCGTGGCGACATTGCTGCGCGCACCAAGCTGCTGATGCAGCAGATTCTGGATCGATATGCCACCGGTATTCAGATTTCGATCGTGAACTTGCAGAACGCGCAGCCACCAGAGCAGGTGCAGGCGAGCTTTGATGACGCGGTTCGCGCCAAGCAGGATCGCGAGCGCCAGAAGAATGAAGGCGAGGCGTATGCGAACGACATCCTGCCGAAAGCGCGTGGAAGTGCTGCGCGTTTGATGGAAGAAGCCAATGGCCACAAACAGCGCGTGGTCGCCAACGCGCAAGGTGATGCGTCACGCTTCTCGCAAGTGCTTACTGAATACGATAAAGCACCGGGCGTCACGCGCGAACGCTTGTATCTGGACATGATGCAGCAAGTATTGCAGAGCACCAGCAAAGTAGTGGTCGACCAGAAGGGCGGCAATAGCCTCTTGTATCTGCCGCTGGATAAGCTCATGCAGGCATCGCAACAGGGGGTGACCGGCGAGACCGTCGCACCGCCAAGACCGGCCGCAGAAACCGCAGCGCCTATCGTTACCGAGGCCAATCGTTTGCGCGACACGCGCACACGTGACGGTCGATAAGGAGAGACATCATGCAAAAATCATTCTCCGTTATCGCCACCGTTGTCATTCTGGCGTTGCTCACATTGATGTTCTCAGCGTACACGGTTGACCAGCGTCAGGCGGCGATCAAATTCCGCCTGGGTGAAGTGGTCGCCATCCAGAAAGAGCCAGGGCTTTATTTCAGACTGCCGATGGTTGAAAACGTCCGCCTGTACGACACGCGCATTCAGACGCTGGACACCAAAGACGCAGAACGTATCCAGACGATGGAAAAAAACAACGTGCTGGTGGATTCGTTTGTCAAATATCGCATCGTCGATGTGAAACAGTTCTACGTTTCAACAGGCGGTGATATTTCGCGGGCGGAGATTCGTCTCGCGCAGTCGGTGAACAATGACCTGCGTGATGAATTCAGCAAGCGCACGCTTTCAGAAGTGATTTCAGGCGAGCGCAACAAGATCATGGAAGATCTGCGCGCCAAGTCTGACGCAGATGCGCGCAGCATCGGCATCGAAGTGATGGATGTGCGTTTGAAGCGTGTTGACCTGGCGCAGGAAATCAACGTCGATGTTTACAAGCGCATGGACTCAGAGCGTAAACGCGTCGCCAATGAGTTGCGTTCAACCGGTGCCGGTGAAGCTGAAAAAATCAAGGCCGATGCCGACCGCCAACGCGAAATCATTCTCGCCGAAGCTTATCGCGATGCGCAGAAAATAAAAGGTGAGGGCGACGCCGGTGCGGCGCGAATATATGCAGCCGCGTTCACCAAGAATCCTGAATTTTATTCGTTCTATCGCAGCATGGAGACCTATCGCAACAGCTTTCGCAACAAGAGCGATGTGATGGTGCTGGAGCCAAGCTCGGATTTTTTCAAGTATCTGAAAAACCCGAATAAAAGCGGCAAGTAGACAGGTTCGCGGCTGCTGTTCGCGCAGTTCGACAACACGCGTATAATTTGTCAACGGCGCCGGTGAAATGTTCACCAGCGCCGTTTTTGCGTCTGCACGTAGTAAATCATCTTCATTCCGCGCTCTTAATCCCAATTGACAAACGTCCCCCCCCCGTGAAAAATCTGCTGCTCGCCGGACTTGCCATGATGCTGATTTTTGAAGGCATTCTGCCTTTCATGGCACCGCGCGCATGGCGCGAAACTTTCCGTCGCGTCGTGCAGCTGAGCGACGGGCAGTTGCGTTTTATTGGCCTGGCGTCGATCGCGCTCGGCATGTTGTTACTATTTTTGGTGACCTGATTTGAGAAC
>JANMPY010000423.1:0-3353 GCA_031370095.1 Betaproteobacteria bacterium | reverse complement strand
ATTGAGGGCTTGCAGCTCATCGACAAGTACACGATCTCGTTCAAATTGCGTGAACCTGATTACAACTTCATTTATTTTTTTTCGCTGCCGATCGTGGTGCCAGTCGCGCGTGAGGCGATTGACGGCTACGCCAATGACACGATGGCGCATCCCGTCGGTACCGGGCCGTACGTGCTGAAGGAATGGGTGCGTCGCTCGTAGATCGTGCTGGAAAGAAATCCGAATTATCGTGGCCACACGCTCGATGTGCAGTACGCAAATCCGAACGACCCGTGGGACAAAGATGCGATCAAATCGCTGGCTGGCAAGACGCTGCCGCTGATTGATCGCATCGAAATATCGCCGATTGAAGAAGAGCAACCGCGCTTCCTGGCATTCATGAATCGTGAGCACGATTACATTGAAGAAACGCCGACCGTGTTTGTGCCACAGCTCGTGCCGAATGGCAAATTGTCGGCGGCGATGCAAAAACGCAACGTACGCGTTTTTCGTGAAGAAGCACCTGAAACTCTTTTCATGTCGTTCAATCTGGATGATCCAGTCGTCGGTGGGTATCAACCGCAAAACATTGCGTTTCGCCGCGCGCTGATTCTCGCGCATGATCGCGAACAGGAAATCACCGTTGTGCGGCAAGGTCAGGCGGTGGCGGCGCAGAGCCCGGTGCCGCCGGGTCTGATTGGCTTTGATCCCGCGTTTCATCCTGTCGAGCAGGAATACAATTTGCCGCGCGCAAAAGCGTTGCTCGATATGGTTGGCTACGTCGATAAAGATGGCGACGGCTGGCGCGATCTTCCCGATGGCACGCCGTTCACGCTCACCTACAAATACCGATCCAGCGAGCAATCAAGCCGTCAAGTGGCAGAGCTGTGGGTCAAATGTATGGCGGCAGTCGGTATCCGGATGGAAGCGGTTGCGGTGCAGTTTGCCGATCTGCTCAAGGATCGTAAAGTGGGAAAATACCAGTTGGGCGATATCGCCTGGACGGCAGATTATCCGGACGCGCAAAATTTTTTGCAGTTGCTCTACGGGCCGAACACAAATATTTCCAACGACGCGCGCTTCAAGTTGCCAGAATACGACCGCTTGTACTTACAATCGCTAAAGCTGCCCGATAGCCCCGAGCGCGACAAGCTGTATGGTGAAATGTATCGGCTTGCTGTTGTCTATGCGCCGTGGCGTTTTATGGTGCATCGCATCTTCAGCCATTTCATTAATCCTTGGGTGCTCGGTTATAAAAAGCATCCGATTCTTTTTACCAGTTTCAAATATCTGGATATTGATGTTGCCGCGCAAACAGCGGCCGCGCAGCAATAGCCAGCGACAGTAATTAACTAACGGAGGCCCGATGGGTGCCTATATTGTTCGGCGACTTTGGCAGATGATTCCGACGCTTCTCGGCGTGGTGCTGCTGATATTTTTTCTTTTCAACTGGGTCGGCGGTGATCCCGCGCTGGTGCTGGCGGGCAAGATTACCAATCCCGAACAGATTGAAAATATTCGCAAACAATTAGGCGTGGATCAGCCGTATTGGGTTCAGCTATGGATTTTCATCAAGCAGATTGTGACGTTTGATTTCGGGCGCTCATGGGCGACCAACGAAGCGGTGTCGAACATTCTCATCACCCGGGTCGGGCCGACGCTCACGATCATGATCCCGGTGCTGCTGCTGGAAACCATCATCGGTGTGATTCTCGCCATCGGTGTCGCCTACGTGCGCGGCACACTCACGGATCGCGCGATCATGATGGTGTGTACGGTGGCGATGTCGGTTTCCTTCCTCGTCTACATCATCGTTGCGCAATATGTTTTCGGCTTTCAACTGGGCTGGTTTCCGGTGCAGGGCTGGAGCGATAGTTTCACGAAAAATCTTGTCACCTACGCGCCACTGCCGATCATGCTTGCGGTGTTTGTTGGTTTGGCACCGGCGCTGCGGCTTTATCGAAGTTTCTTTCTTGATGAAGTGAATCAGGATTACGTGCGCACCGCGCGCGCCAAAGGCCTCGGCGAAAAAACGGTGATGATGAAGCACGTGTTGCGCAACGCGATGATTCCGATTCTGACCAACGTCGGTATTTCCTTGCCCGGCATTTTTGTCGGCTCGTTTTTGTTGGAAACATTTTTTTCCATTCCCGGATTGGGCCGTGAAATCTTGACGGCGGTAAACCGTTCCGACTTTCCCGTGATCAAGGCGGCAACCGTGTATCTGGCGGTGGTGACGATGCTGGTCAATCTCGCGGTAGACGTGCTGTACAAGGCGGTCGATCCACGCGTTGTGTTGAAATAAGGGGTATTAAAATGAGCGCCGTCCTGAATAGCAACACGCCTGTCACCCGCATCCACCAAGCCTCTCCGGGGTTATGGACGCTCGCATGGCGACGACTCAGGCGCGACAAGGTGGGGATGGTATCGCTTGTCGTCGTGGCTCTTTTTCTGCTGATGATTGTCGGCTCGTACACGGGTCTGGTCGCCAAAAACTGGTCGAAGGAAGTCGGCGTCTCCTACGCCAATCCTTCGTTCATAAAAGGTGCTGTCAATCTTGAGGGCGCAAAAGTTGACGTGAAGGAGCCGGTCGCAAAAATTCCTTACGTGGATTTATCCGACATCGATCCACTGGCCCCGCGCTACAAAGAGTGGGAGGAGCGCACCGCAAAAATCAAGGTGACTGAAACCCCGCGCGCCGACACGCTGCTGTTCGGTGGTGACAAATGGGGTCGCGATGTTTTGCAAAAGGCGATCAAGGGCGCGCAGACCTCCATTTTTGTTGGTCTCTTCGCCGCACTGATTGCGACCATCATTGGCACCACGCTTGGTGCCTTGTCGGGTTACTTGGGCGGCAGGGTCGGCGATCTCATGGAATGGTTTTACAACGTCTTCAGCTCGATCCCGTACATCCTGCTGATTCTGGCTTTCGCAGCGGTGTTCGCGAGCTCACCGGCGATGGCCAATTTTCGCGGCGTGCCGATGGTGATTGCGATTCTCGGTCTCACCGGCTGGACAGGCATCTATCGGTTGATACGAGCCGAATTTATCAAGCATGGCTCGCGCGAATATGTGAAAGCGGCCGAGGCGATTGGCGCTTCGCATGGTCGTCGCATGTTTGTACATATCCTGCCAAACGTGAGCCACGTCTGTCTGGTGCAGCTATCGCAGCATGTCGTGCAGTTCATTAAAGCCGAGGTCATCTTGTCGTACTTAGGGCTCGGTGTGCCGGTGGATTCGGTCTCGTGGGGCACTATGCTGGCCGAAGCGCAGAGTGAATTGGTGATTGGCAAATGGTGGCAGTTGGCGGCGGCTGGAATTTCCATGGCGATTTTGGTGACGGCATTTTCAATGCTCACCGATTCGCTGCGCGA
>JANMPY010000398.1:0-6187 GCA_031370095.1 Betaproteobacteria bacterium | reverse complement strand
ACCGATGTAGACCTTGGCGATGATCAACATGATGAATAGCGGGATGAAGGCAAGGATGAGTGCCGAGCCGACACCAATACGCCACATGTCGCCCGCTACTTTCGCGTGAATGTCGGCGCGGGTTTCGGGTGCGAGCGGCGCGAGTGGCGCGAGGGGAATTACCGGCGGCAGGTGCAGGCCAAGACTGTCCACGGTGATTGCCTTGTCTGCATTTGGCGGCGATGGCGCTCGCGGCGCGGCGGGAGAAGCCGGTGCTCTGGGCTCGGCGGGGGCGGCCGGTGTTCTGGGCTTGGCAGGTGCGGCAGGCGTCGCGATTTTTGGCGTGACTTTGTCAGGCTCAATATTTTTCGATGCACCAGATTTTTTTTCTTTGCCCGCATCAATTTTTTCTTGCGCTTTTTTGTCGATGAGCGACTGAGCTGCGCCGGCGACACCGCGGTCGCGAATTTCTTTAATCGATTTCAGCGCATCCCTGGCCTGCTTTTCGCGCTCTTTCGCGGTGCCGATCAGATCATCAAACGACGCCGACGTCGCGGTCGTATCGAAGCCCTTGTCGCGCAGCTTTTCCAGCGCGTCGCTGCGCGCCTCCTCAATGGCTTCGCGCGCATCGGTCGCGGATTCGAGCGCGCTTTGGGCAACATCGAGTGCAGCCTGAACCGCAGACTCGGCGGCGTCGCGTGCGGATTCGGTTGCATCAGCCGCTGCGGAGCGCATTGCCCTGCCGACTTCTGACTGCGCACTTGAATGCTCTTTGCGGGCCCGCTCAATATCGGCAAGCGCACGATCCAGATCCGCCCGCGTAGACGGGTCGCTCGCGCGTTGTTTCAAAGTGCCGACGATGCCCTCGGCGACATTAAGCGCGCTGTCACCAAAAGCCAGATCAATCTCCCGCTTGATGGCGCGCTTTTCGGCAGCGGTGGCACCACTTTCAGACAGCCGTATCACATTAATCGGCGTGGTGAACAACACCAGCAGCACCAGGGTGAAGAAGCCAAAAATGGCGACCCCCCACCACGGGGTTCTGTGAATGAAATTGCCGAGCGCTTTAAACATATTCTGGATTAAGTTTGATGCAAGAGTTTACGGGATGAAGCCAGAATACGGCTGCGACCACCCCTGCGCGATGCACACGGGCCGGATTGCAGAAGGTGCGGGACGAGTTGCAGGGAGGGCGGATGGACACCGGAGAAATTTGCACGAAGCTACCGGGTCGGTCTCGCGCATCAGCGCGGATAAGCCGCTGGAAAAAATGAAACTCTAGCATTGGCGGGCGTTTCGGCGGCATTTCGGCTTGAACGCCGCGCTAGTGCTAGTGTTTCTTAATTGTGATGAGGGTCAAAAAACGCCACCCGTTCACAGCACCGCACTTCGCACCTTTCTCGACAGCACATCAAATGCCACCACCAGCAACACAATCGCAATCAAAATAGTCGCGAGCCGACCCCATTGAAACAGCGAAACGGCCTCCGACACCAGCAGCCCCAAGCCGCCCGCGCCGATCAATCCCAGCACGGTCGAATCGCGAATGTTGTACTCCCAGATGTAGAGATGGTTGGAGAGAAAATTTGGCAGCAATGCGGGCCATACCGCGAATAGAAAAACTTGAATTGGCGTGGCACCGGTTGAGCGTACCGCTTCAATCGGTCGCATGTCGAGCGTCTCGATCGATTCAGCGTAGAGCTTTCCCCAGGTGCCCATTGAGTGCAGCGCGATCGCCAGAATGCCCGCCATCGGGCCCAAGCCCACGATGCCAACGATCAGCAGCCCAAACACCAGCGTGTGAATTGAGCGCGCCACGTCGAGCACGCGACGGGCGAGCCACTGCACAGGTTTTGGCGTGTACATATTTTTTGCCGAAAGAAATCCCAGCGGTGCACCGAGGATGGCGGCAAGCAGCGAGCCGAGCGTGGCGATTTTCAATGTCGTCCAAACGGCATCAACCAGCCCCATCAAAAATTTCGCCTCGACCACGCGCTGATCCTCCACCCGCAGCACGCGGCCATCATCACTGGTGTATTCAAGATGTGGATTGCCAAACCAGACATCGATGAAGCTTGGCCGCGACAGTTCTCCCACGGTGGTCGCCAGATTCTCCCAAGGCTTCCTGCCGAACGAAAAATCGCCCGCGTTGATGAGGCTCGCCACACAGATCAACACCAGCACCGCGTAAGCCAGCAGCATCACGGCGCTGTTGCGGCTGGAGAATCCGCCCACGGCAGACCGGCTGGAAAGCCCCGCCAATGCTGGGCTTCCAGCCAGTTGCTCAACCGGCGACGTTGGTATTGCGTCTGGTTTCATGAAATTATTGCGCAGCTATTTGCGGTGCGGATTTGCGGCAACCAGTATGCGCCGTTACTTCTTCACCGGTGTGAGCTTGCCTGTGGCCAGGCCCGCATCGCGAATCGGTGCGTAGTATTTGTTATCTTTGGCAACGAAGCCGGTGTAATTGCTGGGCAGCAGATTCGGCTGCGTTTTCAACGCTTCTCCGATGCCTTCGAGCGCCTTGACTAATTTGGCCGTAAAAATTTTGTCCTTGGCCAAATCCTTCGATAGCGCCAGCGCGTCGTTCGGCAATGGCGCTGAGGTCCAGATGATGCGCGAATCGGCGGCCTTGATCAGTCCCTGCTCAATCATTGCGTCTCGATTCCTGTTGTAGTCGGCACCGGCGTCGAGCTCGCCACGCGTGACCTGGGTTTCAATCGCCTGATGTTTGGTGTAAATCACTTTGGAAAAAAACTTGTCGGGGTCAATCCCGCGCAGCATGAATTCATGATTCGGAATCAGATACCCGGAAGTCGAGCCTTTGTCACCGAAGGCGAAAGTCTTGCCTTTCATGTCGTCGATTTTGTTGATGCCGCTTTTAGGGCTGGTGACCATGATCGCGAAATATTCGGGCTTGCCTTGATACAGGATCGTGGCCACCGCTTCCGCGCCCGCCTGATGATTGGCCAGCACATAGCCCCACGGACCCATCAAGGCCATGTCGGTCTCGCCCGAGGCCAGCGACTTCGCGAGGCCCTCCCACGAGTCCACCGTACGCAGGCGCACTTCGCGACCGAGTTGCCTGGAAAGATAATCGGCCAGTGGTTTGTAGGTCGCGTCGTTTTTTTCCTTGTCGGGCTGAAACAGGCCGACGCCAAACTCAAGCGGTTTCAGCGTTTGTGAAAATACGGCGGCAGAAGAAAATGAAAACACAATCGCGGCGAACAACGAGGCAAGCAGTTTCATGCGGGAGATTCCTTGTCAAAATCGAAATGGCGGAAATCGCTAAAGCTGGAAATGATACGCGCGCTGATGGTTTGCGGATGCGACAAACGTATTATTGGTCATGTGAGTGCCGCGAACATTACAGGTCTATAAATAATCAAAAGACCAGCACCGGCCCGGCTTGTGGAGGATAAATTGCTGAAACACCACGCCAGTGCTAGGGTTTGCTGGTCTAAAGCGCGGCAACCTTAGACGTTTGTCTCCCCGGCGGACAACCACAAGGGTTGCGCCGGGCCGGGGTCCAATTCTGCCGGTGCATCATTTTCCTATGAAAATTGGGTCCCGGCCTACGCCGGGATGACAGCGTTTTTAGCATTCCCCTTCACCTTGCCATACAGCGCCAATGCCGCAAGGCGCTGCGTCGCATGATCAACCACCGGTGCCGGATAATTTTGGCCAACGATCACGCCGCACATTTTTTGCTCCAACGCGGGCATGATCCATGGCGCGTGGATAAATTTATCCGGGCAGGTTTTCAGTTCCGGCAAATAACGGCGAATGAATTTCCCCTGCGGGTCGAAGCGTTCGGATTGCGTGACCGGATTGAAAATGCGGAAATACGGCTGCGCATCGCAGCCGGTCGATGCGGCCCATTGCCAGCCGCCGTTGTTGGCGGACAGATCAAAATCGTTAAGCTTATCGGCAAAATATTTCTCGCCCCAGCGCCAGTCAATCAACAAATCCTTGGTGAGGAAACTGGCCACGATCATGCGTAAGCGATTGTGCATGTAGCCGGTCTCGTTGATCTGCCGCATCGCCGCATCAATGATCGGGTAACCGGTGCGCGCCTCGCACCACGCCTTGAATAAGGCCTTGTCGTTCGGCCAGATTATCGCGTCGTACTCGGGTCGGAACGCGGCGCGGGCCGCATGCGGATGGTGATACAAGATCTGAAAATAGAAATCACGCCAGATCAATTCCGACAGCCAGGTCGCGGCACCCAATTTTCCATCGCGACTTTTTTGCGCCTCGGCGTGCGCAGTCCGCGCAAGCTCCCGTATCGAAATGGTGCCAAAACGATTGTGTACCGACAAATACGACACGCCTTTCACGGCGGGCAAATCGCGTGCGGTTTTGTACTCACTGGCGCGTTTGACAAAATCGACCAGCAGTTTTTGCGCGGCCTTTTCGCCACCGTTGATGCCGAGCGCCTTCAGGTTCGTGCGCACAAAGCCGATTGCTTCCAGCGACAGCAACGTTTCATTTGGGCCCGGCTTGGCGAAATGCGCGCGATATTTTTCGACCGGGTAGGATTTCAACTGATAGTCGTCCAGCTTTTTCAGCCAAGCGTTTTTGTAAGGCGTAAACACGCTGTAGGTGCCGCCGACTTGCGTGAGCACTTCGTCCTTCTCAAAAATCACCGTGTCTTTGAACGTGTGAAAGCCGATGTCACTTTGCATCAGCGCGTCGCGTACCGCGAGATCGCGGGCGACTGCGTTCGGCTCGTAGTCTTCATTGGTAAAAACGGCATCGACCTTTAATTCACGCGCCAACATTGGTATCGCCTCGGCAGCGCGCGCATGGCGCACCATCAATCCGCCACCGAGCTTTTTTAACGCCGCGTCCAGTTCGCGAATGCTTTCCCAAATGAACTCAACGCGGCGATCACTTTTAACCGGCAAAGCATCGAGAATTTCACGGTCGTATACGAAAACGCAGGTCACGAGGCGGGCCGATTTAAGGGCGTGATAAAGACCGGCGTTGTCGCTCGCGCGCAAATCGCGGCGGAACCAAAAGAGTGCGGCGTCCAGTTGCAACGTTTTCATAGTCAAGCGAGTCGTAAACGGGTAAAATTTGATTTTAGTGAACAGCATCAATCTTACCAATCATTTTCTGATCGCCATGCCCGGCATGGCCGACCCGTATTTTTCCAAAACGCTAACGCTGATTTGTGAGCACAGCGAAAACGGCGTGATCGGCGTGGTCATCAACCGCCCCATCGACGTGACCCTCGGCAGTCTTTTCGAGCAGGTCAATATCGAGCTCAAAGACGACGCGATGCGAACGCAAGCGGTTCACTTCGGCGGACCGGTGATGGTGGATCGGGGCTTTGTATTGCACCAGCCGCTCGGCGATTGGAGCTCCACCCTTAAAATCGACGACGACACGGGTCTCACCACGTCAAAAGATATTCTGGAAGCGATTGCCGAAAATCGCGGCCCCACGCGCGTGCTGGTGACGCTCGGCTACGCGGGCTGGGCGCCGGGCCAACTGGAAGACGAAATCAAACGCAATGGCTGGCTCACGGTCGAGGCGAAAACCGCGATGATTTTTGATTTGCCGGCCGAGGCACGGATCACGGCCGCGATGGGACTGCTGGGTCTTAACTACGGCAATTTATCGGACATCGCCGGCCATGCTTAGCGTGAATACAGCGACGCATACGGAGGAAACAATTCTCGGTTTCGACTTCGGTGAAAAACGTATCGGCGTGGCTGTCGGCAACACCGTCACCTCGCAGGCGCAAGCGTTGACGACGTTACACGTTGAATCAAACGCGGCGCGATTGGATGCGGTCGAGAAGCTGGTCGTCGCGTGGCAACCGGCGAGTTTTGTGATTGGCCGACCCGAGCACGCCGATGGCAAGCCGCATGACATCGCGCATCTGGCAAAAAAATTCGGACAAAGGCTCACAGAAAAATTTCGTCTGCCGGTTGCCTACGTGAATGAAACGTTAAGCTCTCATGAGGCCGGTACCATGCTGGCCGCGCGCGGTATCAAGGGCCGCGCGCAGAAAACGGAAATCGATGCGGTTGCGGCGCAGGTGATTCTGCAAAGTTATCTGGATGAAAGAAATCGCCATGCAGCTTGATGCCGAACAACTCCTCACAGCACTGGCCACCAAAATCGGCACGCTTCCCGCTGACACCGCCGTGGTCGGCATCCACAGCGGCGGCGTGTGGGTCGCATCCCGGCTGCA
>JANMPY010000387.1:0-1929 GCA_031370095.1 Betaproteobacteria bacterium | reverse complement strand
AAATCGGTGCAATTTTTCAGGATCCGCTGACGTCATTAAATCCCCTCTACACCGTCGGTCGCCAGATCACCGAGACGATTGAGACGCATCTCAACGTATCCAAATCGGAAGCGCGTGAACGTGCAATCAAGCTGCTGATGGAGACCGGCATTCCGGCGGCGGAAAAACGCATCGATCACTATCCGCACCAGTTTTCCGGCGGCATGCGCCAGCGCGTGGTGATTTCGCTGGCCCTTGCGGCACAACCGAAGCTCATCATTGCCGACGAGCCGACGACGGCACTCGACGTGTCCATTCAGGCGCAAATCATCACGCTGTTAAAAAAACTCTGCCGCGAACACGGCACCTCGATCATGCTCGTTACGCACGACATGGGCGTGATTGCCGAAACGGCTGATCGTGTGGCCGTGATGTATGCGGGCCGCATCGCCGAAATCGGCCCTGTTTCCGAAGTCATCCACCATCCGCAGCACCAGTACACGATTGGACTCATGGGTGCGATCCCCAGCGTCGGCGATGAAGTCGAGCGCCTCACGCAAATCGACGGTGCGATGCCGCGCCTGACCGCGATCCCCAAAGGTTGCGCATTCAATCCGCGTTGCACGCGCGTGAACGATGTGCCTGACGGTCGCTGCATGCGCGAGCGCCCGAGTCTGCTGCCCGCCGGGAAAACCGAAGCGGCCTGCTGGCTGCATGCACGCCCAAGCAACATGCCCTCCCCCGCGCAGGGCGAGGGTCATGGCCGGGATGGGGTCGCGTCGTTTGGGAACACGAAGGTGCCCGCATGAACACCACACAGTCAAAAATTCTGCTCGAGGTGCGCGACGTGGCGCGCGAATTTGATGTCTCCAAGCCGTGGCTGAACCGCGTGCTCGAAGGCCAGCCCGAACAAATTTTGAAAGCGGTCGACGGCATCAGCTTCACCATTAATCGCGGTGAAACTTTGTCTCTCGTCGGTGAATCGGGCTGCGGCAAATCGACCGTCGCGCGGGTCATCTGCGGGCTCTACAAACCAACACGTGGCGCAGTGATTTTCGATGGCGTCGACATGGCAAAGGCGCAAGGGGACGAGCTGCAAAATCTGCGCAAACGCTTTCAGATGATTTTTCAGGATCCGTACGCCAGCCTGAATCCACGCTGGCGCGTCGGCAAAATTGTCGCCGAGCCGATCCTCTCGCATCACCTCATCAAGGATTCAGTCGCGCTAAAAAAACGCGTCGACGAATTACTTACGCAAGTCGGCCTCTCGCCGCTTGACGCAGAAAAATTTCCGCACGAATTTTCCGGCGGTCAGCGCCAGCGCATATCGATTGCGCGAGCGCTTTCGTCCAACCCGGAATTTCTGGTCTGCGACGAGCCAACCTCGGCACTCGATGTGTCGGTGCAGGCGCAGATTCTGAATCTGATGAAAGACCTGCAACGCGAATTCGGCCTCACCTATCTGTTCATCTCGCATAATCTCGCCGTGGTCTCGCACATCTCCACCCGTGTCGGCGTCATGTATCTCGGCCGCCTCGTCGAAGTCGCAGAAACCAAACGCATTTTCCAGCGCCCGCTGCACCCGTACACGCAGATGCTTCAGTCCGCCATTCCCGATTTGAAAATGACCGGCAAACAACGCACGCCGGTCGCCGGCGAAGTACCCAATCCCCTCGATCCCCCGACCGGTTGCGCGTTTCATCCGCGTTGTCCGTATGCGTTCGAGCGCTGCAAAGTCGAGCGGCCGCTCTTGATCGATCACGCCGACGGTGGTCAGGTGGCGTGCCACGCGGTGGAAGAGAAGCGGATTCCGATTCGGTTGGCGGCATAGTTTGTGCCGCATAAATAACTGAAACACCAGCAATGGCGCGGTGTTTCAGGAGTTTATGCCCGGAAACCCCCACCAGTGCTAGAGTTTCACCAATAGCAACTCCACTTGCCCACCCATCA
>JANMPY010000385.1:0-12261 GCA_031370095.1 Betaproteobacteria bacterium | reverse complement strand
CCTGAACGCGAAACCCTGACTTGCGCGGCCCGCGGCGCAATCAGCCGCTGTGTTTCAGACCAGAATCACGTCGAATTGCTCCTGGGTATATGCCGTTTCGACCGACAGGGAGATCGGCTTCTTGATGAAGTCCTCCAGCATCGTCATGCCTTGCGACTCTTCGTCGAGGAAGCGATCGATCACGGTTTGCGAGGCGAGAATCCGGAATTCTTTGGCGTCGAATTGGCGCGCCGAGCGCATGATTTCCCGCAGGATTTCGTAGCACACGGTCTGTGCTGACTTAATTTCGCCGCGACCGGTACAGGTCGGGCAGGGCTCGCACAATACATGCGCCAGACTCTCGCGTGTGCGCTTTCTCGTCATCTCGACCAGGCCGAGCTGGGTGAAGCCGTTCACGGTCACGCGCGTACGGTCGCGCGCGAGCGCTTTACGCAACTCAGCCAGCACCGCGTTTTTGTGTTCATCGCTGTCCATGTCGATGAAGTCAACGATGATGATGCCGCCAAGATTTCTCAATCGCAATTGCCGCGCAATCGCCAGCGTCGCCTCAAGATTGGTCTTGAAAATGGTGTCGTCAAAACTGCGCCCGGAGACAAACCCGCCGGTATTTACATCAACCGTGACCAATGCCTCGGTCTGATCAATGATGACGTAGCCACCGGATTTCAAATCGACCCGACGTTTTAGTCCACGCTCGATTTCATCTTCGACGCCAAACAAATCAAACAAAGGGCGTTCGCCGCCATATTGTTCAAGCACCGCCAGCGATTGCCGCGTGTAGCGCTCGGCGAAATCCTGCATGCGCGCGTGGGTCTCGCGCGAATCCACCACGATGCGCTCGGTTTCGCGGGTAACGAGATCACGCAACACGCGCAGCGATAAATCCAGATCCTGATACAGCAGCATCTGCGGCGGCGCGGTCTTGGCGGCCAGCGCAATGCCGCGCCACAGCTTGATCAGATACTCGATATCAGCGGTGAGCTCTTCATCGGTCGCGGTTTCGGCCACGGTGCGGACAATAAAGCCACCGGTCTCGCCGGTCTGCATCAAGCCATGCACTTTTTCACGCAAGTGCTCGCGCTCGACTTCATCCTCAATGCGTTGCGAAATGCCGATGTGCTGATCGCCCGGCAGATACACCAACAGCCGTCCGGCGATGGAAATCTGCGTCGACAGCCGTGCGCCCTTGCTGCCAATCGGGTCTTTGATCACCTGCACAATCAGGGTTTGACCCTCTTGCAGCAATTTTTCAATCGGCTTTTGTTCGGCGCTTTTATTGGACGCCCAGATATCGGCAACATGCAAAAACGCCGCGCGGGTCAAACCGATTTCGATAAACGCAGACTGCATGCCGGGCAACACGCGCCCCACGCGCCCCAGATAAATATTGCCGACCAGACCGCGATTGGAGCCGCGCTCCACCAACAGCTCCTGCACCGCGCCTTGCTCCATGATGGCGACGCGCGTTTCCTGCGGGGACACATTGATCAGTATTTGTTCATTCATTTCGGACAGTCATTGAAATTTTTTGCGACGCAAAGGACGCGTCAAATATGCAAACCACACTGTCGCAGCAGCATCGTCGTATCGTAGAGCGGCAGCCCCATCACCCCCGAATAACTGCCTTCGAGCGTCGAGATGAATTTGGCGGCAAGCCCCTGCACGGCATAGCCACCCGCCTTGTCCATTGGCTCGCCTGAATCGACGTAACGTTTGATTTCGTCAACAGACAGCGCCGCAAACGACACCACGCTCCTCGTCACCACGTGTTTAATTTCCCGATCAGACGCCACCGCGATCGCGGTGAGTACTTCATGTGACCGACCGCTCAGGCGCTTTAACATATTTGCTGCGTGGTCGCGATCAAGCGGCTTGCCCAGCACCTCACCGTCTATTGTCACCGTCGTGTCAGCGGTAAGAATCAAGCGCAGCGGCAGGCGGCGTTCACGCATCGCTTTCACCGCCATTGCCGCTTTGAGCAGCACAATGCGCTCGACGTATACGGTCGGGTTTTCGTTGGCCAACGGTGCTTCGTCGACATCGCCGCGCGGTGACTGTTCGCGCATCATCAGCAATTCAAACTGGACGCCGATCTGCTTTAACAGCTCGCGGCGTCGCGGGCTTTTTGAGGCCAGATAAATGATGTTGGTCGGCTGTGGCATGACTTTTTTATTCGCGGTGATACGGATGATTTTGCGTCAGTGACCATGCGCGGTAAAGCTGCTCTGCCAGCATCACCCGCACCAGTCCATGCGGCAGTGTACAGCCGGATAGCGAAATCTGTCTCACCGCAGATTGCTTCACCGATGTAGCGAGCCCGTCGGCGCTGCCGATGATGAAACACGGACTCACGCCATCGCGCATCCACACCGTCAACAGTTCAGCCAGCGCGCGCGTCGTGAGCGGCTTGCCGCGTTCGTCTAGCACCACGCGCTCGGCGTATTTGGGGACGGCCGCATTGATGCGGGTCGCTTCGCTGTTGAGCACGGCTTCGGTGGACTTGCCAACGCGGTCATCCGGTTTCAATTCAAGCAATTCAATGCGTGCTTCGGGCGGCATGCGTTTGCTGTATTCCTCGAATCCGCTCTGCACCCAGGCGGGCATTTTGTGGCCGAGGGCTACGATGGTGAGCTTCACGGGGGATTGCGACAGAACAATACTGGCGTGAAAATTTTGGGGCTTATCGTTATTGAAACTCTATCACTGGCGCGCCTCACAGAGAAATTATGGTCTGAACGCCGCTCCAATGCTAGCGTTTTACCATTCGATGCGGGCTCGCGGATTCGAAAAACTACCCTCAATCGCTTGCCGCCTTTCGGCGCGTCACGGCGGCTTTTTTGGCGGCAGGCTTTTTCGCAACGGGCTTCTTGCCTACCGGTTTTTTCGCAGCGGGCTTTTTTGTTGCAACTTTTTTGGCAACGATTTTCTTTGTAGCTGGTTTCTTGGCAACCGGTTTCTTCGCCGCTGGTTTCTTGACCACTGGCTTCTTCGTGGCGATTTTTTTCACGACCGGTTTTTTTGCCGCTGGCTTTTTTAACGTCGTTTTCTCCTTCACTTTCGCGGTCGACACTTTTGCTTTTTTTACGACAGGTTTGGCCGCAACAGAAGTCTTTTTCTTCACCGCAATTTTCACTTTGGCCTTCGCCGGTGCCACCGCGCGCGCGATGGTTTTTGGTGCGGCCTTCGGCTTTGGAAACTCCAAACTGCCCTCGCCCCACAGTTCCTCCAGTTCATAAAGCTCACGCATCGCAGGCTGCATGATGTGAACCACAATGTCGCCGCAATCAACCAGCACCCATTCGCCGGACTGCTCGCCCTCGATGCCGTAGATCCAGCCGCCGTGTTCCTTGACCTTGTCCATCACGTTTTTGGCGAGGGCCTTGGTCTGCCGCGTCGAGTCGGCACTGGCAACGGCGATGTAATCAAACACCGACGTGAGCTTCGATACGTTGATCAGTTTGATGTCACGCGCCTTGATGTCTTCCAGCGCGTCTATGACGATGGTGGTGAGTTTTTTGGTAGCCAACTTAAAGATTCTCCAAGGGTTCGTACAGCTTGTGTTGCTCAATATAATCGCAAACGGCGTCGGGCGTGAAGCCGCGTATCGATTGATGGTTTTTAAGGCGTGTGCGGATATCGGTCGACGAAATCGGCGGGACTTCGGCCGCCAGCATCGCAAACTTGCCGAACGGTGAATCACCGAGCGCATTTGCCCCGGTCTGCCGACCGGCAAGCTGTAACTTCAACGCTGGGCTCAACGCATTCAATGGATGCGGCTCGCCCTGCCGCACCGCAACGGCAAAATTGGCTAGCGAGAACAGCGATTGCCATTGATGCCAGCTGTCGAGTCTGGCGAACGCATCGCCGCCGATCAGCCAAATCAATGATGCGTCGTCGCCATGTATCTGGCGCAATTCACGCAAAGTATCGACGGTGAAGGTGGCACCTTGACGCTCGAGCTCGCGCGCGTCAATCGATGCGCCAGCAATACCGGCAAATGCGAGTTTCAACATCGCCATCCGATCCAGCGCATTCGCAAACGGCAAGCGCCCACGTTGCCATGGATTGCCTGCGGGCAGGATGGTCAAGTTCGCGACGCCGGTCTCGTCAAGCGCGCTCGCAGCCATCGCGATGTGGCCAAGATGCACCGGGTCAAACGTGCCGCCGAAAAGCAGGATTGATTTCAATCGGGCGGCGATTTAGGAATCCGACCGAATTTGCCCACTGCCAAGCACGATCCATTTTTGCGAGGTGAGCCCTTCAAGCCCGACCGGGCCGCGCGCATGCAGCTTGTCGGTAGAGATGCCGATCTCGGCACCCAGACCATATTCAAAGCCATCTGCGAAACGCGTGGAGGCATTCACCACGACGGAACTGGAATCGACTTCGCGCAAGAAACGCATCGCGCGGGAATGGTCTTCGGTAATGATTGCGTCGGTGTGTTGCGAGCCATACTTGGCGATATGGGCGATTGCCTCATCGATCCCCGGCACGGTCGCGATCGACACGATTGGCGCCAGATACTCAGTGTGAAAATCTTCTTCAGTGGCGTTTTTGAGATTTGCGATTCCCGCCGCGTCGAGGATGGCGCGGCTCTCTGTGTTGCAACGCATTTCAACGCCCTTGTCGGCATAAATTCGCCCGATCAAGGGCAACACCTTGTCAGCTATCGCCGCTGCCACCAGCAGCGTCTCCATCGTGTTGCAAGGCGAATAGCGTTGCGTCTTGGCGTTGTCGGCGATGCGTATCGCTTTGTCGATATCGGCTTTGTCATCGATATAGACATGACAAATACCGTCGAGGTGTTTGATCACTGGCACCCGTGACTCATCGGCGATGCGCGACGTGAGACTCTTGCCCCCGCGCGGAATGATGACGTCGATCACGCCTTTCATCGCCAACATTTCGCCGACGGCGGCACGATCCGTGGTGTTGATCAATTGCACGCCGGCCTCTGGCAAGCCTGCGGCACGCAGCCCTGCCACCAGACAAAAATGAATCGCGCGATTCGACGCCAGCGCTTCCGAACCGCCGCGCAGGATGCAGGCATTGCCCGATTTCAAACACAGCGCTGCCGCGTCTGCCGTCACGTTTGGGCGCGACTCGTAAATCATGCCAATGACGCCCAACGGCACGCGCATTTTCCCCACCTGTATGCCAGACGGACGGAAATTAAGGTCGCTGATTTCGCCGACAGGATCAGATAGTGCGGCGACTTCGCGCACCCCTTCTGCCATCGCACGGATGGATTTTTCGGTGAGCGTAAGACGATCAATAAATGCGGCATCGTTACCGGCACCGCGCGCGCGCGCGGTATCGGTTGCGTTGGCCGCAAGAATGACAGCAATATTTTTTTCGATCTCAGCAGCGGCGGCGATGAGTGCGGCGTTTTTCTCACGGGAGCCTGCGCGCGCGAGCACCCGCGCGGCGCTTTGCGAAGCCACGCCGAGCGCGCGCATGTAGGCGACAATATCGGTGCTTGACTGGGAGGCCAGGTCGTTCATCGCTGTTATGCCGCCTTCATTAACGCAGTGCCCGCAAGGCCACCAGCCAACGCGCCAAGCGCGTCCCATGGATCGTTGCGATTCAATCCCTTGATCATGCGGTCGATTTCTGCCGCCTGCAAGAGCAATGCGTGAATCGACTTGGCGTTGTGCCGACGCGCGATGCGCTCCATCTCACGCGCTTTGAATGGATGCGGAGGGCGACCGGAGCGGGTCACGCCACGTACCCGCGCGAGCGTTCTGATTTCATTGGCGAGCACCCACAAAATAAGCGGCGGCGCTTCGCCCTCGGCCTTCAGGCCATCAAGCATGCGCTGGATGCGCACGACATCGCCCTCGTGAATCGCGGCAATGAGCTGGAACGGATTAAACCGCGACACGTTGGCGACGCTATCCTGAAGCACCTCGAACGAAATTTCGCCGGGCGCGCACAGCAGTGCGAGCTTTTTGATTTCCTGCTGCGCGGCGAGCAGATTACCCTCGACGCGATCAGCGAGAAATTCGAGTCCTTCGTCGCTGACCGATTGCTGCTGACGTGCCAGACGGCCTTTCAGCCATTGCGGCAGACGCGCGCGATCAATCGGCGCGGCTTCAATCATCATCGCCGTAGCCTCCAGCGCCGTGAACCATTTGGTTTGCTTGCCTTGCCAATCGATTTCCGGCAGCAACACCAGGGTCACGGTGTCGTCCGGCAACCGTTCGCAATACTGTGTGATCGCCTCCGACCCCTCCTTGCCGGGCTTACCGGAAGGAATGCGCAGCTCCAGGAATCGCTGGGTCGCAAACAGTGACAGCGCATTGCCGGCCGTGCGCAGTTGGCCCCAATCAAATCCGCTCAGTACCGTAAACACTTCGCGTTCGATATAGCCGGATTTGCGCGCCAAATCGCGCAAGGCATCAGCCGCCTCCAGGGCGCTAAGCGGCTCGGCACCGTGGATCGCGTACAGACTCGCGAGCGATGCGGGCGGATGCTCAATAAATTTTTCTGCGGTGAGGCGCATTGTGGCTTGGTGAGTATTGGTGGATGAGGCGCTGCGTTGTGCGTTCGCGTCGGACGGCTGCAAGGAGGCTCGCTAACAACAAACAGAGCAGCGGCGAATTTTCCGCGCATCTGAAAACCGACAGCTACACCGCTAGACGAAGTGTAGCAGCAGCAAACGGTTAAGGCGCGGTGATGCGACGCGCAGCAAAAGAAGTTTCGCGCTCATGTGGATTTGACGGCACGCAATTTGATTTGCGCCTTTAGGCAGCGGCCAGCGAAAACGCCAGCGCCACCGGCCAGCGATATTGACCCGCCCGCACTTCGGGCAGCAGATGAAGGCGGTAGCTGATGGGAATCAGCTTGTCGATGGTGAGTCCGGAAGCCACGCGCATGCTGCCAAATCCCATTGATGCCATCAGGTTTTGGCTCGATACCCGTACTTCTACGCTTGACAGCATTCGGGAGTCGTAACTCGCCGCAAGCAAATAGCCATCGCGGGTGTTGCTGGTGAGTTTCACGGATGTGCCAGCGTCGAGGTCTATGTAACCTTGGGCGATATGCCGATCCTCAATCAAAATGTTGTCGGGCTGGGTAACCATCGTTACCCGGATCATGGCGGGGATCACGATGCGAAAATCGATGCTTGCCCGGGCACCTGTGGTGTCAGCTCGGCTCTCGGCAAAGCTGCTTATAGGCACAATGAGCGTTGCGAGGGTCACAAAAAATAACCACCACCACATAGTCGCGAACCGCCTGGATTTCGCCGCAACAAGCGCGTCACACAGGTTGGATTTCCTGAAATTTTTGGCAACTCGGCTCATGGGCTCGTCCTATTCACAGACGCCACTTTGCGTCGTGGGCGAGATTCGCGGTATCAGGTTGCACCTGAGGCGATGGGCTCGGAATGCCCTATGAGAATATTTTTATGGGCAAGAAGCCTATAGCGCGTGCCGGATTCAAACCAGCGGTCTCCATGTCTTGACCCAGCGGAAAAACTCTCCCGTCTCCATAGGTGCCGCGACGAAATAACCTTGTCCCAGATCGCAGCCGAGTGTCTTTAGTAAATCCCAGTCGTGTTGCGTCTCAACGCCCTCCGCCACGGCAACGATATTCAGGCGACTCGCCATCTCGAGACTCGATTCCAGAATCACCCTGCTTGATTTCTGCGTTGACGCGTTTCGAACAAACGATTGGTCAATTTTCAACTCGGTGAACGCAATCCGCGAAAGCTGCTGCATCGATGAATATCCGGTTCCGTAGTCGTCGATCGACAAACCGAATCCCTTCATCCGCAAGCGCGACAGATTTTCCAGCGCACAACCGAGCTGTGTGGCCGCAGCTGATTCGGTCACCTCAAGCACCATGTGGCGCGGATTCAGGTTTTGGGCGAGTACCAGCGCCGTCACGCGGTCCGCAAACGCCACATCTGCGAGCGATTTGAGTGAAAGATTTACCGACACCGTTGCCTCCAGCCCCCGCTGGTGCCAGGTTCGACAGCAGACCGCCGCCATTTCCAGCATGGTCAGGGTGAGGCCGTCGATCTCGCCGCTGTCTTCGAGCGTCTGGATAAATGCGCCGGGCAGCACGATGCCCTGTTCCGGATGGCGCCAGCGTGCCAGCGCTTCGACGCCCTTTATTGCGCCATTGGAAAGTTCAACTTTAGGTTGAAAATAGGGTTCGAATTCGCGGTTGCGCAGACCCTCGACAATCTCGTCGAGCGTGAACGTTGGCCCTAGCGCTTTATCGCGTTGCACACTGGGCAGCGATGGCGTATGCAGACGAATTGCCGCCTCCAGTGCGGTTGCTGTAATTGGCTTCTTGATCGCGCCAAGCAGGTTGATGCCGTAGGCGGTCGTCATGGTTTCTACAGAACCAATTAACGCCCGATCCAGCGAACTGGCAAGGATGATCGACACGGGAGTACCTGCTGCACCGAGATGGCGAATGAACTCCATGCCATCCATCCCCGGCATGTCCAAATCACTAATGATGATATTGATTGGCTCATCCGTATTCCGGAAAATCTCCAGAGCCGCGCGACCATCCGCCGCTTCGGAAATAAAACGGGCACCAAGGCCCTCAAGTATCTTGCGGATTGCCCAGCGCTGAAAGTCGTGATCCTCCACCAGCAGAAAGCGTAAGTCGGCAATCGGCGTGGCGGCTACCTCCACGTGCTTGTCAGCCTGTCGGTTCGTCATTGAAGCGATCACATCGAATCCAGAAACGCATAGACGCGCTCTACTTCGCGCTGGAGCTTGAACATATTGTCTTTCACGACAGTCAAGTCGTCGGCGCGGCTTGCGGTCTCAAGACGTTCGCACACTGCCGCCAGCCGGACTGCGCCGATCATTCTGCTCGCGCCCGACATCCGGTGGGACGCGTGTAGCGCGCCCGCCGCGTCTCCATCTCTTACCGCCTTGTGCAACATCGCCACGTCCTCGTCGTTTACTCGCCGGAACAGCGCAATGAACTCGCGCTCGATGGTTCCCTTCCCTTTCGAAATTGCCGCCAGCACCGAACGATCCACGACGGCTTCGTTTGCATTGGTGATGGGTAGTGCTCGATCAAACTTATCCATCAAAGTCCCGCAGTACTACAGCTGCGCGCGCGGGAGCAACAGACGCATTTATCAAATGGTGATGTAGCTGTCATGGCAAATCCTTTACAGTCAATGAATTCATTTCAATCAGGATATTTGCGATTCATCCGAAACGGACGGCACGTTTTAAGTCTCATGACTGCTACGGTTGATGATGCTGGTTTGATTGTTTTTACAAATATCAAGTTACTCTTAACGTAGACAATCTCCATCAGGCAATTCCCGGTGCCTCTCCTCGTTTTTGCCGACACGCGAGCGCCCACCTGGTCGACGCGAGCCTCGCTGGCTTCACACGGCGCAGCACCTAGGGGATTTGGCAAGCGGCGCCCGGCTAACACCTGATTGGCGATCAAAAAGCCTCGGCGCAATATATCTCCATCGCAGCGCATTCAATCTCAAGTATTGATGCAGGAATGTGCAGCGCACTGGTAGAGCGGGAATTTGGAGCAAAGTGCCAACCCACCCACACCGGTAAAAAATATCTGGGGCGGTGTCTGCAGGCATAAGCCACTTCAGGACCAGGCGATTCACTCATTAAACAAAGGAGATTCTCATGAACAAATTAACCAAACTCGCTGTCTGTCTGGCTCTGCCGTTGAGCGGCGCGGTCTTCGTTTCATCCGCCATCGCCGCCACCGCCACCACGACCTTCCCCGTCACGGCGAATGTCATCGACAGTTGCACTGTCGCTGCCACACCGTTGGCGTTCGGTAATTACAACGGCATTACCGCGCTGGTGCTTGATGCCACCGCGACCATCACCCCCACCTGCACTTTAGGTACCGCCTACACCATCACGCTGGACGCCGGTCTGGGTACCGGTGCCACGCTCACCACGCGCAGACTTTCCGGACCCGCTAGTGCGACTCTGGACTACGCGATCTACACCGACCCGACACGCACCACGGTGTGGGGAAACGGCGGCGGCGGAACAGGCACGCGGGCTGGCGTAGGCCTGGGTGCTGCGGAGCCAGGATTGTTGTACGGACGCATTCCGGCATCACAAGCGACGGCAGTGGGTTCGTATCTGGACACCATCACGGTGACGCTGACCTACTGATCCGGCGGTCGGCGGGGATGACGATAAAAATCGTCACCCACACAACTTGTGACAGGCGACTTTCAATGCAGAAAATCTCAATGCTTACCTACCTCGCCGCACTGGCGCTTTTTGGCAGCGTCCCGGCAAGTGCGGGGACGCTGGCGGTCTCGCCGCTAAGAATCACGTTTTCGGGTGCGACCGGGATTTCTTCGGTTACTGTCGAGAACAATGGTCGTGAAGAGGCGCTGGTGCAGGCGGAAACTTTTGCCTGGCGCCAGGTCAGCGGCGAGCACAAGCTCAGCACGACGGACGATGTTGTCGCCGTGCCTCCGGTATTTCGCCTGGCACCCGGTGCGCAGCAGCAAGTACGCGTTGGCCTTACGCGTGCATTCACTGAAAAAAACGAGCAGACTTTTCGCTTGACCATCACGGAAGTGCCTACTGCGACCGTCCCCGGCACGGTCGCCGTGGCGGTTCGCCACAGTCTGCCGATCTTCGTGCGACCCTCTTCCGCACTGTCGTCAAATCTGGGGGTCAAACGCCACGCATCAAATGGTCTGGAGATCGCCAACAGCGGCAGCGAGCATGTGCGCATTCATCGCTGGCGATTGCGTGACAGCGCCGGTGCCATTCTGGCCGAAGACGCAGGCCCCGGCTATCTGCTTAGCGGTGCCAGCCAGGTGCTTGCGGTCACCGACAACCGCATCGGGCGGGCTGCATTGTTTGAAGCGGAAAGTGATGCGCGTACCCTGAAGATTGCCGTGGGCGAGTAGCGTGCATGGGGCGCACCGGGCGCATGGCGCTATTGCTGCTCTTGCTGGTTGCCAGAGTCACTTTTGCGTCGCCCGGCAAGTTCATCATCGCCGACGTTCTGGTTAACGGCGTCACTCAGCGACCTGCAATGATTTCTGTGACACCGGACGGTGCAATACTCGGTCGCCGCGACGATGTTACCGGCTGGAATCTCGACGTCCGCAATGCGCCGACAGAGACATTGCAAAATATCGATCACGTGCGGCTCAGCGCGATGCCGGGTGTCAACGCGCGTTTCGATGGTGTGACACTGACGATGGAGGTGGCTGAGTCGGCGTTTCAGGGAAATCGCATTGATCTGCAAAAATCTTCCGCACCACTAATTGACGGCGGCAAGGGTGCCTACCTCAACTACGATTTCTCGTCTTTCCTTGGCCGTGGCCAGCGTGCTGCATCTGGTGCCGCCGTGGAAGGCGTTGTTTACATCGACACTTTGTCATTTGCGAGCAATGGTGTTTTTTCCGATACCGGGTTGGGACGCAAATTTGTGCGTTATGAATCCAACCTGCGCTGGGACTTCCCGGATCAACTGCAGTCGTTAGTTGCGGGCGATGCGATCAGCCGGTCCGGCGCGATCGCACGCAGCTTCCGGTTCGGCGGCATCAGTATCGGTACCAATTTTTCGACGCGTCCTGACATGGTGACCTTTCCACTGCCCGCCGTCCCCGGCGAATCGCGCGTGCCGACTTCCGCCGAGCTTCTGATCAACGGGCAGCCACACTCCCGCTTTGATCTGACGCCGGGCCCATTCGAGATCAGCAACGTACCGGCCATCAACGGCGCGGGCGAAATCCAGTTGGTGACGCGAGATCCACTGGGTCGCCAGCAAGTGCTGGTGGTTCCCTACTACGTGTCGCCCTCGCTGCTGCGCCCCGGTCTGACCGATGCCGGATTTGAAATTGGCAAAGTACGCGAAAATTTCGGTCTGGAAAGTTTTCACTATGGCCGCCGGTTTGCGCGCGGCTTGCTACGGCGCGGTGTCACGCCCGGCGTAACGGTTGAGGCGTTTCTTGAAACGGATGGAGAACAGCACGCAGCTGGTACCGGCGCGACGGTCGCAGTCGGACACGTAGCTGTTGCGAGCACGGCAATTGCCATCAGTGACGGCAACACGTCAGGTGCCAGCTTTTTTGCTTCACTCGAAAGATCATCGCGCGAATTTTCTGTTGGACTGCGCGGCCAATTTTCGTCCCGCCATTTCACCCAACTCGGCGAATTCGCCGGACTGCATTACCGGCTCATCGCCAACGCCGGTGCTTCCTTCGGTGCGCTGGGCAACGTGAACGTGGTTCACGCCGCCGAATCACGCTACGACCGGGGC
>JANMPY010000370.1:0-1967 GCA_031370095.1 Betaproteobacteria bacterium | reverse complement strand
GTCGTTGGCGGTTTCGCAGGCACCGCCGAAACCGGTGAACAGCGTGTTGCCCGGAACGGGGCCATAGACCGGCGCGCCTGTTGCCTTGCTAAACACGGCGAACGAGGTGTTCACCCACTGCACGTATTGCGTCGCACCAATTGCACCAGTCGTGTCCGGCGGTGCCGACGTCACCGTAAACGCACCTTGTGGACCGACAAAGCCCTTGCCGATGCCTTCAACGCCAAGTCCGGCAGTCGTCGGCGCAGCGGCCGAATTGATCGGCCCGGTCTGCGTAACGGCGTCCTCGATATGATCCGGCGAATCGTCATATGGAACGCGCCGTTTGTCCTTGGCTTCCTTGATGATCGACGTATCGATCGCCTTGCCCGGGACGTTACGCAAGACAAAGTTGGTGTCGTGGTGGGCAGAGGAAATTACCTCCGCGCGGCCCGGTGCATTTTGCGAATTTCCTTGCGCAAATGCGACTACGGGCAATGATGCAAGGACAACAGCACCAAGCAGATGCCGATTTAGCAGCTTCATGTGTTCATCTCCGTTATTAGATTGGTGACAACAAGCTTGCTCCAGGCCAGTGGCATTGTGTGCCGTGGCAAGGTTCTGCCCTCCAACATCCTACTGTTGATGCGGGCTGACAGAACCGGCAAATTATACGCAGATTGCGCGCAAAGGCAGGAGATCCTTTGCCACCCGAATGCGACTGGACAAATACGATTTTCACGACATTATCCAGCCAACAAAACCCGGTTCAGTCCCGGCGGATTAACAAGGGAACTGGCGTCCGCACAGCAGCGCGCCGATCGACTTCCCCCTTGACCCGACCATGAACCGGGACGATACTTGCCCGCTTACCGTTGCCTTTTCGAAGCAGCGGGCCACTCTCTCTAGGCACGCAGATGCCCGTTGAAATGCGCTATGCAGCGTTTCTGAGTTACAGCCATGCGGATCGGGAGGTCGCGCGGTGGCTGCATCGCGCGCTCGAAAATTACCGCATACCGAAGAAACTCATTGGACAGGAAACATCCGTCGGCGTAGTGCCGTCGCGTCTCGGCCGCTTGTTCAAGGATCGGGAAGAACTCCCGGCATCGGGCAGCCTCGGTGTGGAGATCGAAGCAGCACTCACTGCGTCGGGTGCGTTGATCGTCATTTGCTCGCGCGCCGCTGCGCAATCGCGCTGGGTCAACGAAGAAATTCGTAATTTCAAACGCCTGCACGGTGCGAGCCGCGTGTTTGCTCTCATCAACGATGGGGAACCGTTTGCGAGCAACATGAAAGGCCGCGAAACCGACGAGTGCTTTCCGCCGGCACTGCGATTTGTCGTGGACGATGCGGGCATCATCACTGACACACCGATCGAGCCGATTGCCGCCGATATTCGCCCACAGGGAGACGGCAAGCGCCTTGCCACGCTAAAAATTGTTGCGGGCCTGACCGGCCTCAAACTCGACGATCTGGTGCGCCGTGAAGCACAACGCCGCGCGCAACGCATGACCCTGGTCGCGATGGCGGCGAGTTTGTTGGCGGTCGTGATGACGGGATTATCGGTATTGGCGATGCAAGCGCGCGATGAAGCGCAGCGCCAGCACGAAAAAGCCGAGGGGCTGATTGAATTCATGCTGGTGGATCTGCGCAAGAAACTTGAACCGGTCGGGCGGCTCGATGTGCTCGATGTCGTCGGCGAAAAAGCACTGGCGCATTACGACACGCAGCAAGGCGACAGCCTCGATGCAGTCTCGCTCGGCCACCGCTCGCGCGCACTGCATCTGATCGGCGAGATTCGCCAGAACCGCGGCAAACTGGCTGAGGCGTTGGTAGCGTTTGAGCGTGCGGCTGAAACTACCGCGCAGTTGTTGAAGCGTGCGCCGAACGATCAGCAGCGCATTTTTGATCATGCGCAGAGTGTGTATTGGGTGGGATTCATCGCGCGAGAGCGCTCACAGCGCAAGGACGCCGAGCGGGCGTTTTTG
>JANMPY010000361.1:0-2854 GCA_031370095.1 Betaproteobacteria bacterium | reverse complement strand
GGCTGCGGTCAACCGCTGACCATCACGCTTTCTTACAACTACTCGCCGCCCGGCCGCGCCGGTGAAGCGCTCGGGTTGCGACTGACGGTGAACAAATTCACGCAGATCGTGGTGCCGGTGGTATTCGGCTCGCTGGGTGCTGCGTTCGGTTTGTATCCGGTGTTCTGGTCGTGCGCGGCGATACTGGCGACCGGCAGCGCAATCAATGCGCGACGGGAAAAAACACCGTGACACGTTTGATGGCGCGCTTGATGGCGCGTTCAACCTGCAAACGCAATGACAGTGAACTGGTTCCACAAGTTGGGAGGATTCACCCGGCAAGTTCGACAACCTTTCCGTGCGTGACGGACAAGACCCCATGTCATTCCTTGACCCATCGCAATGACTGCCAAATCACTTCGTATACGATTTGCCAACAGTGATTTAAATGCCGCAGCAGGAGCGCACACTCGCCGATTCCACCCACAACCGTATTCACGATATGCCGCTGGCACGCTTGTGTCGTGAAGAAATTTCGTCGATCACCCTGCACCGACACCGTCCATCTTTGGGCACGGGCTGCAAAAATTTTTTGCTCGCGGGCATCACGTCATGCCCACAATGAAACGGCAATTCAACCTTCTTAGTCAAAGGAGATCATATGCAACGTAGCACTACACTCAACGCTCTTCTCGTCGGCATTTGCGTGCTCTTCGCACCGGCGCTGGTCGCCGCGCAGGACGCGTGGCCAAACAAAACAATAAAGATCATTGCGCCGGTGCAACCCGGCGGCGGCGTCGATCTGGTCGCGCGTCTTATCGCTGACCGTCTGGGTAAGGTGCTGGGACAATCGATCATTGTCGAAAACATGAGCGGTGGTGGTGGCATCGTCGGTTCGCAAGCCGCTGCGCGCGCCGCACCCGATGGCTATACGCTGATGCTTGGCTATGTCGGCACGCACGGCACCAATCCTGCACTGCGCAAGCTGCCTTACGACGCCATCAAGGATTTCACACCGATTGCGATGGTCGGTGGCACCCCGAATATTCTGGTGGTGAATCCAACCGTGCCTGCTAGCAATCTGAAGGAATTCATCGCCTATGCAAAGGCGAATCCGAACAGCGTGAGCTACGGCTCGGCCGGCCAGGGCACGCTGACGCATTTGGCAATGGAACAGTTGAAAGAGGAAACCGGCATCAACGTTGCACATGCGCCTTACCGCGGCATTGGCCCGGCGCTGACGGATCTGCTCGGCGCACAAACGCAGGCGGTATTCCCCGGCCTCGCAGCTGCCCTGCCCCACATTAAGGCTGGCAAGCTGCGCCCGTTGGCGATCACCGGCGCGCAGCGGCACCCGCTAATGCCGAACGTCCCAACATTTGCCGAGCTTGGCTTCACCGGCTTTGACGGCGTGCAATGGTATGGCATTGTCGGTCCCGCAAAAATGCCACCTGTATTGGTAAAGCGCCTTAACACCGAGATCAACAAGCTGATCGCAGCACCGGAACTCAAAGAGAAGCTTTCCGGAGAAGCGCTTGAACCGATGCCAATGTCGCCTGAGCAGTTTGGCGAATACATGAAGAACGATATCGCCAAGTGGGAAAAGCTGGTCAAGGCGCGCAAGATTGAAATCAACGACTAAACAAATACACGACACAGGAAATTCAATGGCACAAAATACCAAAGTTATCGCCGACCATAACGCACCGCCAATCACCAAACTCCTTGCGGAGTTCGTCGTCAATCATCCTTCGCGCGGCTGGAACGATGCCGTGGAACAAGAGGCGCATCGCACTTTCATTAATTGGTTCGGTTGCGCGACTGGCGCATCCACGCACCCGGCCATGGACGCGGCTCTGGCCGCAATGATGGAGCTCTCCCCTGCACCGCAGGCATCTATTCTCGGCAGGAAGGAGCGGGTCGACATCACGGCGGCGGCACTGCTCAATGGCATCTCTTCGCATACATTTGATTTTGATGACACGCACCTCAAGACCATCATCCACCCGGCCGGGCCAGTGGCATCAGCGTTACTGGCGCTCGCCGAAAAAAACGGCGCATCAGGCCGCGAAGTTATCGATGCACTGGTGCTGGGAATAGATGTCTCCTGCCGCATCGGCAACATGATGTACCCGGATCACTATGATCGCGGCTGGCATATCACCGGCTCCACGGGCAGCATCGGCGCAGCCGCCGCTTCTGCACGGCTAATGAAGCTCGATGTACAAAAAACCATGATGGCGATCGGCATTGCGGCATCGCAACCCATTGGCATGCGTGAGCAATTCGGCACCATGACCAAACCATTTCATCCGGGCGGCGCTGCGCGCGCGGGCCTGACTTCAGCGTTGTTGGCCAAACATGGCTTCACGGCATCGTCACGCGCACTCGAAGCGCCACGCGGTTACACGCAAACAGTGTCGACCAAGTACGACTGGTCCGAGGTCACCAGTGAACTTGGGCAGCGCTTTGAAATTTCATTCAATACCTACAAGCCATTCGCCTGCGGCATTGTCATTCACCCCAGCATCGACGCTTGCGTGCAGCTGCGCAACGAGCATGGCGTCAAAGCAGCCGACGTCGAGCGCATTGACCTGAAAGTACATTCACTGGTGCTGGAACTGACCGGTAAGAAAACACCGAAGGATGGCCTTGAAGCAAAGTTCAGCGTCTATCACTCGGCGGCAGCGGGCTTGATTTTTGGTGAAGCCGGAGAACACCAGTACGATGACGCCATCGTCAATCGTGCCGACATGCTGGAACTGCGCAGCAGGATTGTGGCCACGGTGGACGACAACATTCACGAAGCATCGGTCGATGCCACCGTTCTTTTGAAGGATGGCCGCAAGGTTCATTTATTTGTGAAGCACGCCAT
>JANMPY010000206.1:0-10341 GCA_031370095.1 Betaproteobacteria bacterium | reverse complement strand
CTTTTTGAACGCTTGGTATATTCGATCATCGTCGCTAGGATTTTCGTGAAGATAGTTAAAAACGCGTTCCATGGCTTCTACTTGGGGCGCAATTTTCCTAATGCGTCGCATTGTCTCCTTGCTTACGTCCAACATTCGCTTTGCAACATTTGGCGAGGCTAAAATCTCAGCCGCCGCTGAAGCAGAAACAGCATCGAAAAAGTCCATTACTGGCCTAAGCAATGGACTATTTTTCAAATGCGCCGGAGAACAATAATCGGGCGTGCCAACTAGCGCAATGCCTGCGTGCGCATATGCTTGCGCGACGAGTCGCGAGCAGAATTGCTTTTCACTTACCTCTTGTTTACGGCGACCAATAACTCCAAGCGCCTCGGCAGTCGTGTATCCAGCTCCTATTTTTGATCGAGCAAAGTCGGTTATCAGCATAGCTTGCGTCTGCGAAAGTGTTGTACATGCCCGCAGCAAATATAAGGGTTGATCCGCCTCAAATAAATGATATTGGGTGTTGCGCGCATGTACACCGTCTTCGGTCGCGTCTATGACACTGTTTCCTCCCAAGCAAAGTAGAGCGTGCGAAATATCGCAACTGGTGACTGTTCGAATGGCTAAGCTAATTGGCTTAGACGTTGTGCTCAACACAATATCGCCGGCTAAAAGTTCGTGTTGGCGCAGCCGCAAAAAACTGGCTCGACCACTTTCAGATATTGGCGATTTCTTCATTTCTTAATTACTCGCCACTCTGCTTAGTAACGCGCGACATAATCCAATATGCTTACCGCTTTGGGTTCCGTGATTGGATCGAATACCTGAATAATTTTTTGATTTACCGCGTCTCGCAGCGGCGCAACATATGTAAGGTGCTCGCCCAAGCCCGAGCTAACAACGCCGAATACTTCGCCTTTTGTATTGAACACCGGCCCCCCACTGGCGCCGCCTAACGAGTTCAGCGTCGTTTGAATGCATTCTCCTGGCTGCATCACGCTATCGCGCCCCTCTGGAAAATGATCTTCTATTACGCCAATCGAACCCATGCGTTCAATAAGAATCAAGTGACCATCGAAATTGCTTTCGGGCGGCGCGATTGTGGGAGATTGTGGATATCCCCAGCACGCGATTGAGGAGCCGATGGGCGGTATGTCCACACTGACCCTTACGGAGCGATTTGACCCAGGCATGGGATAGCAAGCAATTCCATTCCTGACTTCAACGGATAGCGCGATTCCGACATCAATTGTTGGGTGCGTCCATACACGTACAATCTGACGCATTTGAGCAGAATCAACATCCATCGGCTTGTGAAATACAAGCAAATCTTGGGTGCGTGTCCACTCCTTCAGAATATGTGCTGCTGAAACCAAAATTCCGAAAGATGTTACGTAGAAGCCTGTTCCTATAACGTCGAAACCGTCTTTAGTTGTCCGAACTATTGCTACCGTCGACTCAAATGGGTCAACTTCTTTCCCAGAGAAGTCTTCAAATTGAATGTTCACTTTCTTCCTAATGAATGAGCGCCCAGATATTTCGCACTGCTATGCTCACCGATGCTTCCCACCAAACACCGCCAAAAACACAAACAACGCCAACAAAATCCCGCACACCAAAAAGAAAATTTTCCATCCCGATTTCGGTGATTCCCCCACCACTTCCCCCGACTGCCCATTCACCAAAAACCGATAAGTTTTCCCGTTAAACAAATACGCCGACACCCACATCGGCAACAAAATATGTTTGAACGTGAGGTGGCTGTACTGTGTATTGACTGAAGAAATGCGCTGCTGATCGCCGCCGATATCGGCGCGCACCAGCTGCTCAACGCGATTATCAATTTGCTGTTTACCGCCGACAAACGCATCCTTCAAACCAATCTGGTACGCCTCGGCCTGAAAACCTGCGATGTATTCTTCCTGATAGGGAATGAGCTCCTTGGTGTTCCAGGTGCGGAATCCGCTAGCGAGCTTGCCGCTCAACGCACCGACGACATTGCCCAGCGGGGTGCCACTGATGCCGCGCAAGGTATGCTGCGCCCGATCAAAACCGGCGCTCTGTGCGGAACTTTTTCCAGCGGCGTCCGCGAACGAATTGCTGGCCGGCACCAATACATCGTCGTGAAAAAAAGACACGTTGCCAGAGACGTTTGTCCAATCGGTTCGCGTGCGCGTGTCGTTGACGGTCTCGCCTTTGTCGTTGGTGGTTTGAACATTTTCGCTGTGGTCGTCACCACGCTGGCCAGCGTAATTGGTGTAGGTCTTGGCGTCAAACGTCCAGTACGGGATGTAGATGCCCTTGATGCCGCCATCACCTTGCGCAAAATTTTTCAGTGCGCTTGGTGCCAGCCACAGACCGCGAATCCACGCGCGCCATTTGTCCTGCGCTTGCAGCTTGGTGACCTTGAAGGGCACCAGTGATTTTGGTTTGATGAGACGTTGCGCGTAACTTTTCGAGGTGATCGGCGAGCCGCAAAACGTGCAGGCCGACGCAAATAAATTGGCGGGCAATGTTTGCTCACCGCCGCAGTTCTGGCATTTGATCTGTTCCTGACTATGCGTCTCGTGCGCGGCTTCCATCTGCTTTAGCCAGTCTTCGAGACTTAGCTCTTCGACCGCATCGGCAGATTTCGGGATGTCGTTGCCGGTGCCGCAATACGGGCACTTCAGCGTTTCGGTGCCGGGTGCGAATGACAATTTGGCACCGCACGAGCGGCACGGAAACGCGCGCACCTTCGAGGTCATCTGGTCGAGCGTGGTTTGGGACGCGTTGGGATTTTCCAATTGTTACTCCGTGACATTCAGCGGCTGTGGAGGCGCGCCATCGCGTAGACATCTGCATATGCACCGTTGCGAAATGCAAAATTGATGTGTGTGCCTTCGATTTCGAAACCGAATTTTTTGTAGAGCGCGATTGCGCCGACGTTATCGGTAAATACCGTGAGCTCGATGCGCGTGTATTGCAGCCACTTGTCGGCCAGATCGAGCGCCGCCTGCATCAGGGCGCTGCCTACACCCTTGCCATGCCATGCATCGTGAACGGAAATCCCCAGCGAGGCAACATGGCGGCGGCGGACGTGCCTTGGATTGCCGATCAAGCCAATGTTGCCGACAATCTTGCCGTCAATTTCGGCGACAAGGATGTGATCTGTCGCGGGAATTTCCGCGCCGCGTTTGCGAAATACTTCCAGCGACGTGTAGGGTAACTGCAACGTTTCCGATTGCGCGCGCGGCTGCATCATCGTTTCGTGGATCGCGTCAAAATCGGCGGGTTCGGCAGCGCGGATGGTGATGTTCATGATTGGGGCAATCATTAAAGAAACACGTTTTCATTTCGAGCGCAGCGAGAAATCTGCTTGTTCTCAATGCGAGACAAAAGCAGATTTCTCACGCTGCGCGTTCGAAATGACATCAGCCAGAAAAGGCTGACGAGACCAATTGCGTAATCAACCAGGCGGAGGAACCGGCGGTGGCACACTGGCAAACAGCGCGGCGAGCTCCGGCACCTCACCCGCCTTCACCCATTGCGCCATGCCAGCTTTCCACACCAGCGAATCGCGTTTGAGCGCGCCATTACCGGCTTGGCCTTGCAGCGCACCCATATCGAAGGGGCCAGCCTGCTGACCATTGATCGCTACATGAAAAGCAGCAGCAACCGGCAGCGGCGGCGGCGCGCCACCTCCTCCGGCATTGCTGGCGGCCTGAGCCGCGCCCATCTGGCCGAACATATTGCCGCCCATCGCGAAGCCCGCGCCTAAGCCCATACCGGCTCCTGCAGCGCTGTTTGGTGCGGTGGCGGCATCATGAATGGCGCTCGCGGTTTCGTATTGCGTATAAGCCTGCAAATTGCCAACTGCCGCGATCGCGCCGCGCTTGTCGATCGCCTTCTCGACTTCTTCGGGCAGACCAATATCCTGTACCTGCACTTCGCAAAGCTCAAGACCCATCGCTTCAAAATCAGGCCCGATGCGCTCACGGAGCATGCCGCCCATCTGCGTGACCTTGGCTTCGAGGTCGATGATCGACAGACCCAGCTCGGGCATCACTTCCTTGATGCGCAAACCAATTTTCCCGCGCAGGTTTTCGGCAATCGCGTCGATTGTGAAGCGGCCCTCGGTGCCCGAAATATCCCTGATGAAAATACCGGGATCCTTGATGCGAATGGTGTAGATGTCGAAAGCAGTCGCGCGGACGATGCCGAATTCTTTGTCGCGCATTGTGGCAGGGCCTGGTGTGCCCCATTTCATGTCGGTGAATTTGCGCGTCGAGACAAAATACACTTCGGCTTTGAACGGCGACTCGAAGCCGTATTTCCAGCCTTTCAGCGTGGACAGAATCGGCATGTTCTGCGTGGTGAGCGTGTGCATGCCGGGCTTGAATACGTCGGCCAACTGGCCTTCGTTGATGAACACTGCCATCTGCCCTTCGCGCACGGTGAGCTTGGCACCGTACTTGATTTCGTTATTGAGCCGTTCGAAGCGGTAGACCAGCGTGTTATTGGAATCATCCAGCCATTGGATGATGTCAATCAGTTCACCGGTGAGTTTCTTTACCCAATCAACCATGTAGTGCTCCTGTTCGACAAGAAGTCTGAACCACTAAAGCGCGCATTATTTTGCACGCCGCTATACTGCGAGCAGCGTGTCGGACTTAAAAAATCGAAGCGAAAAATGCGTTGGGCGAGGGCAGATTTTCACGCATTTCAAGCCAATGGTTGTTCCATTGGTGATGGAAGGCGGGGAAATATGCACCGGCCAAAGCGTTTTGCAGCCGATTTCTTTAAGTCCGACACGCTGCTTACACGTTATCACGAAAAGTTGACTACAACAAAATGACCATTTCCTTAAGCGCAATATTTATTTATCCCGTCAAAGCACTCGGTGGAATTTCACTCGTCGAATCGACCGTAACGCCGCGCGGCTTGCAATACGACCGGCGGTTTATGGTGATTGACGTGAACCACGAATTTCTCACGCAACGCGATCATCCGAAGATGGCGACGGTGTGGGTAGAAATCGTTGATGGCAAAAACGGCGATGAAGTGATTTTTTCTGCACCCGATGTCGACAGCATTTCGTTTTCTTTGCTGCCAAAAGAATTGCCGACCCGCACCGTGAAGGTCTGGTCCAGCCACGTGCGTGCGCACACGGTGAACGCGGAAGCTGACCGCTGGCTGTCGGACTATCTCGGCGTCGATGCGCGGCTGGTGTACATGCCGGATTCGGCCGAGCGGCGCATCAATCCCGTCTATGCGAAGAACAATGAAATCGTCAGCTTCGCCGATGGTTTTCCGCTGCTGATTGTATCGGAGGCATCACTCGACGATTTGAACGCGCGCATTTTGAAAAACGGTGGCAGCGCCGTGCCGATGAATCGCTTTCGGCCTAATCTGGTTGTCAGCGGATGCGACGCCTATGCGGAAGATCGGCTCGGTGACATTGTGATCGGGGACGCGCTGTTTCGTGCGGTGAAGCCGTGCCTGCGCTGTCAGGTGACGACGACCGATCAAGCCGCAGGTGTCGTGCGCGGGCCGGAGCCCTTGCAGACGCTTGGCACGTATCGCGATTCAGCCGGTGGGGTGATGTTCGGGATGAACCTGATTCCGGTTACGTTGACGACGGTGCGGTTGGGTGACGCGGTGAGTTTTCGCGGATAGTTACTACGCAAAACACGCATAAACACTAGCATTGGCGCGGCGTTTGGCACGTTTATGGCCTGTGAGGCGCGCCAGTGCTAGAATTTTATAATCGCAAATAAGTAGCGTCGTCATTCCCGCTAAGCGACTTTTTTATGCGGCCTCAACAAAAACGTCGCCAGCGCTGGCAGCAGAAAAATCGCGCCAAGCATATTGAGGAAAAACATAAACGCCAACAACACGCCCATATCGGCCTGAAATTTCAGCGCCGACATCGCCCACGTGCCGACACCCAGCGTCATCGTGACCGCCGTGAAAATCATCGCGGCACCGCGTTCCTTGAGCGCTTCAAAAAACGCGGCACCCAATTCCATGCCTTCTTCCAGATGCACTTCGAGACGGTCAAATAAATAAATGCCGTAATCGACACCGACGCCAACACCCAACGCAATCACCGGCAACGTCGAAACCTTGAGACCAATACCGAGCAGCGGCATCAACGCCTCGCACAGCACCGACACGATGGCCAGCGGAATCAGGATGCACAGCGTCGCACGCAGACTGCGGAACGTGGCCCAGCACATCAGCAGCAGCGCGCCAAAAATGGCAGCGTGCATTTGGTAGCGTGCCTCGTCCACCGCTTCGTTGGTCGCGGCAGTCACACCCATATTGCCGGTGGCGAGTTTGAATTCGAGCTTGTCGCTATTGCCTTCCTTGGCGAAATTTTTCACTTCCGCGACGAGACGCTTTAGTGTTTCACCTTGCTGATCGGTCGTATTCACCAATACCTGCATCGCCGAGCAATCCGGATTCAACAAGCCGGTGGCGGTATCAATCGGCGTCACACTTTGCGCCATCATGGTTGATTCGCGCGGCAACTGACGCCACTTCAAATTGCCTTCATTAAAGCCAGCATTGATGTTGCGGGCGAGGCCTGGCAGTGAGATCACCGACTGCGTGCCTTCGACGTTTTGCATGTACCAGTCGAATTTCTCGATGCTCGACATGATGTCGTAATTAGTGCAGGCACCCTGCACGCCTTTGGTCTGCGCGACCACGCCCAGCGTATTCACGCCGACCGCAAATTTCTGCACGATGACGGCGTTATCCATGTTGTATCGCGAAGTGGCACGCAACTCCGGCACGCCCGAGCCGTAATCACCCACTTTCAGATCGTGGGCTTTCCACAGGCCCAGCGCCAGCACCACAGCAGCGATCGCGACGATAACACCGGCGCGTTTTTTATCGACGCAGCGCGCGGCCGTATGCCAGATTTGCTCAACACGATGCTCCTGCGTGGCCTCTTTGCCGAGCGCTGTTTTCGACATGGAAAGATACGAAAGCAGAATCGGCAGCAACATTTTATTGGTAATAATCATCCACGCCACACCGAGTGAGGCGGTAATGCCGAGCTCACGCACGATGTCGATCGGGATCAGCATGATCACCGCAAAACCAAGTACGTTGGTCACCAACGCCAACGTGCCGGGGATGAAAATAGTGGCGAAGGAATGCTTGGCTGCGGTCAAACTATCCGCACCGCCGATGACTTCGCGCTCCCACGATTTGGTCATCTGCACGGCGTGCGAAACGCCGATCGAAAATATCAGGAACGGCACCAGAATTGATAGCGGATCGATACCAAAACCGATGATCGGTAATGTGCCGAGCAGCCACAGCACCGGCATCATCGCGACCACCAATGAAACCAGCGTCAATTTCAAATCTTTCACAAACCACAACATCAGCACGGCCGTGATGATGAACGCGATCAGGAAAAACATGATCACGCCACGCGCGCCGGCCGAAATATCGCCGACTGCTTTGGCGAAACCGATGATATGAACACTGTGGTTCGGCCCTTCGTATTTGGCGCGTAATTCGTCGAGCTTGGTTGATAGGTCAAAATAATTGAGCTTCTCGACGCGACCACCGTCCTTCGGAATCGCTTCGAGCAATCCCGCCATCACCAGCGCACCGGTGAAATCGGTCGCGACGGTACGGCCGATTTCGTTCGATTTCTGCACGTTGCCGCGCACGATCGTCATGTCTTCCGGCGTACCCTGGAAAGTGGCGGGAATGACGTTGCCGCCGGCGAAGCCTTCTTCGACGACCTCAATGAATCTGGTGTTGGGCGTGAACAGCGAACGCACGCTTGGCTTGTCGACGCCCTCGAGCACGAGGATATCGTTGGTCAGCGCCTTCAGCTTGGCCATGAATTCAGGGTTGTAGATGTCGCCCTGCTTTTGCACCAGCGCAATGGCGATGCGGTTGGCACCGCCGAAAACGGTCTCGTATTCCTTGTAGACCTTCATATACGGGTGCTTCAACGGCACCATTTTGTTGAAGCCCGCATCGACCTTCAACTGGCTGGCAGAAATGGCGAAGCCGACCGTGACGAAGGCAAAAATTATCAGCCACATCTTGCGATTGTTGAAAATGATTGCGGAGAGTTTTTGAATGAGGTTTTGTACGTTCATGGTGCGCTCGCTGGTTAAAGCTACGTTGGCGTCAGGAAAATCTGCGGCAGCTTATTGTTTTGGTTTTTCAGGAGCTGCAGCGGGCGCAGTGACCGCTGCCGTTGCGGTCAGCAGCACATCGCGCACGCCTGCTTCGCCAATCAGCAACACCGCGTTTGGCGCGCCCAGTAGCGGCGCTGACAACGCCTTGGTGGAGCCGGAGGGCAGCGACGTAAACGACTCGCCGTTATCGCGCGACACCAGCACCGTTCCGGATAATCCCGCCAGCACCAGCGCGCCGTCCGGCAACCGCGTCGCACCCATGAGGGACGCCACGGTTTTATTTTCAATCAGCTTCCAATTGTTCAACGTCGCATCGGTGCTGCGATAAATTTTGCCGCGCAGCCCGTAAATCAGCACCGCGCCGTCCTGCGCCTGAATAGCCCCAAAGAAGGAGCCCTTGTACGGCGAGGCAATCTTCACCCAAGTCTTGCCGCCGTCGTCGGATTTGGCGAGCATGCCCGCCTCGCCTGCGACGAAGAGTTTGTTATCGCCGAGCTTGGCGATGGCGTTGATGTGTTTGTCATCGTCGCTGCCCTTCGCCGCCGCTTTATCGTCGAGCTCATCACCGGGCTTGGCGGCACCTTTACTTTCGTATTTCCCTTTCTTCGGCTCTTCTTTCGGTGTCGCCGCTTTGGTGGTTTCAAATAACTTGCGCGAAACCCAGGTCTTGCCGGCGTCGGTCGTCGCATAGAACGCGCCATAGGCACCAACTGCAAAGCCGGTGTTCGCATCGACGAAGGTAATATCCATCAGGGGCTTTTGATCGTCGGCGGCAGAAAATGCTTTCGTCCAGGATTCGCCTTTATCGGTCGAGGTGAGAATCACGCTGTCGTGTCCCACTGCCCAGCCGGTGTTGCCATCGAGAAAATATACCGCCGTGAGCAGCGGTGTATTCGGTGGCGTCTTGGCGCGTTGCCATGACTCGCCGTTGTTATCCGAATAGACAACGTAGCCGCGATCACCAACGGCGACCACACGGTTGCCAATGCGCGCACCATCGGTCAACAGCAGGCGCGACATCGTTTGCTTCGACAGCGGTCCGGAAGAAGGCATTACTGCGGGATTGATCTGGGCGCGCGCCTCGAACGATGGACCGGCGGCGACCAATAAACCTGCAACAAGGGCAGTAAGTACAATGGATTTTTTCATGCGAACAGAGCCTCGACGAACAGTGTGCGATGTTGACGGAGAAACTGGAGGGTCGATTGTTGAAACTTCACCTGCATCGATCTCGATTAGTAAAAGCGGCCTTAATGGCAAAAAACGGCTTCAATGGCAAACGCGGCATCAATGTCAAAAGCGGTCTCTAGAAACAATTCGGGGACAAATTGATTGTCCCCGAATTTTTGCAACTTAGTTACGCGTATGCTTCACCAAGCAATCAGCGCGTGCCCAGATTGCGCAAATTCTGCGGCGTATAGTCGCCCGCTGTGCGCTTGATCGGCTCATAAATCACCTTCTCTTCCGAACGCAGGCCCATCGCGATGTAGCGACGCGACTGGAGGTCATGATGCACCTCAACCGTGCCGAACCACATCGGGACGTCGTACCAGCTCTCGCTATGCTGCTCGGAAAAACGCCACAGTTGTCCACGACCATCGTACTTGTCGACCAAGACGACGTTCCAGCTATCCTCGTCGATATAAAAAGTACGACGCGCGTAGATGTGCGAGGTGCCCGGTTTCAAAGTTGCATCGACCACCCAGACGCGATGCAATTCATAGCGCGCCAGATCCTGATTCAAGTGGCCCGGCTTGAGCTGATCGTTGTATTTGAGTTTCGGATCCGACAGGCGATAAGAGTTGTACGGAATGTACATTTCTTTTTTGCCGACCAGTTTCCAGTCGTAGCGATCCGTCGCGCCGTTGAACATGCCGAAGTCATCGTTGGTGCGCAGACCGTCTGCGGCTGTACCCGGATTGTCGTAAGCGACGTTGGGCGCGAGACGCACACGACGCTGGCCTGGGTTGTAGGTCCATGCCGAACGCGGCTCTTTTGCCTGGTCAACCGTTTCGTGTACCAGCAAAATCTGCCCCGCCAGACGCGCCGGTGCGGTCGTCACTTGCAAATAATTAAGCACCTTGTTGGGCTCGCGCAGCGCGGCAGGTTTGGAAAGATTGCCGTACGACAAATCGTATTCGTACTCGAATTTGACGAGTGCGAAATCGCCCGACGCGGTCACCGCAGCCTGCGCCCAGTG
>JANMPY010000314.1:0-4217 GCA_031370095.1 Betaproteobacteria bacterium | reverse complement strand
GGCGATGTTTAGTTGCGCGCTATCGCTGGCAGCACCTGTCGGGATCGCATCCGGCATTGCGGGCAATGGATGCGCGCTAATGATGCGCAGCGGCCCGCGTGGCACGACACTTTCGGTCTTGAAGACGTTGGCAATCGCGTCAAGAGCCACGTCGTCAGCATTGACGATTGTCGATGACACCGCAGGCCACAATGCGGCCAGCAAACTCTCAGCGCGCGGCGTCGCAAATGATTCACCGCTTTCATCAGCGCCGTCATCTTCCTTGACGATGAGAGTGCCGAGCAAATGCAGGCGCCGCTCGGCTCGCGTGGCGGCAACGTAGAGCAAGCGCACGATTTCCTGTCGCTGCTTTTCGCGTTCCTGCTGCACCACGTAGCGGTAAATCGCATCGGCCTCAGTGTCGCCTTCAGCACCCGTCTCCCTGATTGGTGCTAACAATAACTCGGCCTGACCGCTGTCGGGATTCGGCTGCTCGGTCCACACAATCAGTTTCTTGTCGTCGCGCCGAGGTGGCCGATGTAAGCCTGGCACAATCACCGTGTCGAACTCGAGACCCTTCGCTTTGTGAATGGTCATAATCTGCACGGGTGGCGCAGCTTTATTTTTTCCCGCGTCGAGATTGCCCGCAAACAGCCTATCCACGCGGCTCTCCAGCGCATTGACATCAATCAACTGGCCGCCGTTTGCCAACGCCTGAGTCTCCGCTTGGAGCAAATCGAGCAGCATCGCAGCATCGTCCAAATCATTTTCCTGCGTGAGACAAGCGGGGCCCTGCAGTTTGAGCCATGTGTTTTCGACCGCGTCGCGCAGCGGCAATCGGCGGCGCATCTGTAGCGCCGGTTCTAACGCAGCACAAAACTTTTTCACGCGTGCTTGCCCGTCGGCAGACAACGCGGTAACGCATGCGGCGTCATTGAGTAGCTCCCACACCGTGCGTGCATCAGGTGCCAGCACGCCGTCAAGCGGCATTGCGCCACGCATGAGCGACGCCAAGTCATTCAACGTGAGTCCACACCAAGGCGCGCGTAACACTGCAAGCCACGCAATACGGTCTGCCGGATGCAGCAACGCGCGCGTGAGCGAGAGCAAATCCTGCACCACAGCGCGACCTTTGAGCGGATCAATATCGACGGCGCGAAAAACAATATTTGCCGCTTTTAATGCCGGCACGATTTCTCGCAAATGCCCGCGCGTACGCACCAGAATTGCGATGATGGCGTCGGGTTTTTCGGCTCGCGTGGCGTTGACAATATTGACAACGCGCAGCGCTTCTTCAACATCGGCAGAGGGTGCTGTCTCCTCCTCGCTTGCGTCAGAGTCAGCAGAAATTTTATGCAAAAAATACGGGTGCAGCGTGACTGCGGTCTGTTGCGATTCAAGTACTGCGTCGCCTGCCGCAAATGCCACGCTCGATGCATACGGAACCGCACCGCCGCGCGTATCTTCATCGGCGGGCATTAGCGTTTGAAAAGTGTTGTTCACCCATTCCACCACGCCAATTTCGGAGCGAAAATTTACCCGCAGCGTTAGTGGATGCAAGCGCACGCCGCCGACGCCGTCACGCCATGCCCGCGAAAACAAACTGACCTCCGCTTCGCGAAAACGGTAGATCGATTGCATCGGGTCGCCAACCAAAAATAATGTGCGGCCATCGTCATGGCTCCAGCCGCGCGTCAATTTTTCAAGCAGCTCAAATTGTGCGAACGACGTGTCCTGAAATTCATCCACCAACAAATGGCTGATGCGATAGTCGAGCGCCAGGGCAAGATCGGTCGGTGCATCATCGTGCCCGAGCGCACGTGATGCAGCCTCGGCGATTTCTGTGAAATCGCATTGGCCGTGCTCACCAAACACGCTCCACAAGGCGGCCGTTGCGTGCGGCAACAGGCGCACGATGGCACCCAAGATTTGCCACTGACTTTCACTGTAGGCCGTAGCTGGTAGTGAACGCAACTGCTGCAATGCTGCTGCCATTGTGTTGCCAGTGGTGTCGCCACTGGCCAACGCTGCCAGCAACATATTCATGCGATTTTTTTGCGCACTGAATCGCGTTTTTTCGTCCTTGCCAACACCGACCGGAAAGCCCTGGTTTTTGTTGACCACTTTTCGCCAAGTGCCCGTTTTGGTCAGCAACAGCTCGGCCAGAGCCAGCCATGCCGGTAACGCTTCTACCTCGTCATCCGGAAATTCTGTCATAGCGTCAAGCACGCAAAGCCCAGATTCCACGGACTCCGCAGCCAGATATTGACCTGCGAGCCGCGCCAGTGCTAGTGTTTCATTTTTCAATTCGGCTGGAAACGCCGCCGCCGTTCGCGCCACCGCCTCGGCGCAAACACGCGCGAGTGCCGTTTTTAGCATCTTGCGTTCGTGCATCGCACGCAGATTGCGCAGCCAATGGTCACGCGAGCGCAACACATCGGCCAACAAACTCTCAGTGTTGAGAACGTTATTGTCGAGATGCGCAAGCAGCGTGGCCACATCGTTGGCAACATCGTTACCATCATTGACCTGCGCAAGTAAATTGCGTGCGGCCTCGCAATACAAACCACTCGCGTCATCAATACTCTCCGGCTGCGCGCCGAAGCGCGCCAGCAACGGCATCTGGCGCGTGATCGACGCATTCAGCGAGTCAATCGTCTGCATGCGCAGGCGCGATGCATTGCTGAGAATCTGCCAGCCGCGTTCGGCATCGCGGACAAGTACTGCGCGGGCGAGACGTGCGGTGTCCGCATCGTCGCATGCATCGGGATTGTTGGCGGCGACAAACGCGCTGAGTACGCGTTGTCGCATCTCCGCTGCGGCCTTGCGGGTGAAGGTGATGGCAACGATTTCTTCCGGCTCATCCACGCGCGCCAATAGGGCAAGGTAGCGCTGAATAAGCAATCGCGTTTTGCCCGATCCGGCAGGTGCGCGCACGATGAACGAAAGCGAAGTGTCGAGTGCGCGATCGCGTTCGGCGTGGTCGGCGACGATGCTTGAATTTCCGCTACGCATCGGACGCTTTCGCACCGGCATCGCTCGCGTCGTCATCATCCGCAATGTCCGAACCGGTCAATTCTGAAATCCTGCACAGGCTTTGCAGATCACACTGCGCACAAGTGAGGCCGCCGTTTTTCGGGTCAACCTTGGCGTCGCCTTCGATGAAATTTTTGACCAGAGTGTTGAGCGATGTTTCCCATTCTGCCGTCAACACATCCCACGAAACATAGCCTTTCTTTTCCATGCCGAATTTATTTTCAATCGGCCCCACATCCAGTAGCAGATTTTCAGCAGCCGCGACACCGTCGAAGCCAAACACTTTTCCTCTCGCACCACGTTTGACGCGCGCAAACGCAAGTGCTGAAACGGTTTGCTCACTGGTCTGAAAGTAGAGCGGCAACTGCGGCTCGTCGGGCCGTTCGCCCAACCATCCTGCGACCTTCGCGACACCGGTCTTGTAATCGATCAGCGCATGCGTGCCGTCATCAAGTCGATCCAGTCGGTCGAGCCGTAACTGCATCGACAGTCCCGACAGCGAGACCTGGCGCGCTTGTTCGCAGGCGACCACCTCGAATGGCGTGCGTTCACGTTCGTAGTTCAGCCACTCAACAAGCAATCGACAGAGTCTGGCCTGCTCGATTTCGGCGAAGCGCCCAGTGAGGCTATCCATGTCTTTAACGTGTGCTTCATTGATGGCCTTTGCCACCGTCTCGTTCACCAAATTTGTTATCGCGGCGTCATCCATTGCCAGCAACTGCGCATGCGTTTTGAGGTGCGTCCAAACCAAGCTCAATACGCGGTGCAGCAGCGTGCCGCGCTCTGCCGCATCGAGCCCGACTTCGGGCGCGCCTAGTGCGCGCGCGCCCAGTCGATGACGAGCGAACGCACGAAACGGGCACGCCGCCTGATCGCGCAGCACAGTTGCACCACCGCCTACCTTGGTGGGCTTTGGCAACACGTCCAGCGGAGAATCGGGGATGGGCTCGCGCTGACCGATTAAAAAAAGCGCATGTGCGAAATCCGTGTACAGATTTTCCGCAATCAGCGCTGACATTTCAGTCGCAGCAATATCCCGCGTCAACGCACTTGCGGCGCGTTGCTGCTCGCTCGCCTTGCTGGCGTCGCCCGTTTCGGCATGACTAAAGACAACTTCCGCAGCAGAGCTACGCCAGCCTTCGGTGATGCGTTGATCCAGCGCCAATGAAGTCGCAGCGGATGCCTCGGTCACGCCTGCGGAT
>JANMPY010000287.1:0-13383 GCA_031370095.1 Betaproteobacteria bacterium | reverse complement strand
GCTGCCTTTTAAAGTGTGCAGATGGCGCGAGAGCTCGATTACCGGCGCATGGTCAGCCGGTCGCGCGCGCCATGCCCGTAAACAGTCGCCGACTTGCGGCACAATTTCTTTGGCTTCCTCAAGGAAGATCGGCAGCAGTTCATTGTCAACGTCGTCTTCAATGCGGCGCTTTTCTTTGCCTGATTCAAATGCTGGCTCCTGTGTGGCGGCGACGACCGACTTTACAACTGCGCCAGCCGCCGTCACGGATGCCGCTGTCGCCGCACTCAGCACCACGGCGGGTGTGAATGTGGATGTTTGCTTGGCGATTTCGGCCGGCACGACTGGCGCAGGCACCGGCGATGGCAATGGTGTGGTTTCAAGTGCCGGTGTTGGTTCGACAATTGTTGGCGCAGGAACGACTGGTGCCGCAGTCGATACCGCAGGCGCTGTTGGTGCTGTGCCCGACACAGCAGGGGCGACCGGCGCAGTGATTGCAGAGCTCTCAGCGCGCTTGGCCAATTTCAATGTCTCGCGCAGATCCTTCAGCTCTCGCACCACGTCGTCGCGACGCGTAGGTAGCTCGTGGGTGTGCAGACCCATCACCATGCTGCTTAGCGCGTCAACCGCCTGACGCATCACACTCAAGCGGCGGGAATCGAGCGGCGGCGTGAATTCGATGGCATCCTGCGCCCATTTTTCCAGCGCGGCGGCTACATCGGCGATCATGTCGAAATTGGTGGTGCGCGAAGAACTGTTGAGCGTGTGGGCCGCGCGCATGAACTCGTGGGAAACCGGCTGCAGTGGCTTGGCTTCGAGTGCCGCCATTTCGTTGTCGAGAGTGGCAATATGCTGATCGGCTTCGCCGCGATAGATATTGAATAGTGCGTGCGGCACCACCACGGCGCCCACCCGCACGTCAGCCGGCTCGGCGACAGTCGTTTCCGGGACGGTAATTGGCGGAATGAAAACGAAGGACTCCACCATCACGGGCGGTGACGCCTCGATTGGCGCTGCGACAACTACTGGTGTCTCGATGATTTGCGGCGTGGTTGTTTCGACCACCAACGCGGGCGCTGATTCCGCAGTGAGTGCTTCGCCATTCTTGAGCGCTTCAGCCATGCGGGCGATGTCTGCGCCATCAACCTGCGCGCCACTGTTGGATTTCAGCGCATCGACCCACGCCGAGAATGCATTCGAGGTGTGTTCAACAAACGCCAGCAAGCCCGCGCTCGCCGGCTTTTCGTCTTTTAGCCACTTGTTGAAAACCTGTTCGCAATTCCAAGCGACGTCACCCAAATCAATGAGCCCGACCATGCGACCCGAACCTTTGAGCGTGTGATAGCCACGGCGTATGGTGATGAGCGCTTCATTGTCGTGAGCCTTGCCGCGCAATACAACGAGGTTTTCGCGGATGGTTGCCACCACTTCGCCGGCTTCCTCGAGGAATATTTCCAGTAACTCCGAGTCCACTTCGGTGACCGGTGCGTCGATCAACTGCACCGTTTGCGCTGTCGGTGCGGTAGTCGGTTTATCGGGTGCCATCTCGGCGAGTGCTGCAACGCCGATCTTGTTCGGATCGAACGTCTGATCGATGGCCTTCAACATTTCGTCGCTTTGCCGTGCTGATTCGTTATCGGCAATCAGTGTCGCGTCAAGTTTCAATTCTTTGACCGCTTCGCGCAACTGATCCCGGGAAGCAGTCTGCTCCGGCTGCTGTTTCCAATCCGCGTATAGCTCCTGCACCTTTTGCTTGGCGACATCGACATCCGCTTCCGACACCGGTGACTTGATCAGGCTACGGTCAGGCTCCACCACTTTCGCGGCAAGCCCGAAGCGGATCAACGCGGGCAGTAGCGCCTCGCGCGGCTGCGACACACCTTGCTGCAATGCGGCAATGTACAAACCCATGGCCGAGACGCCTTCGGCGACGGCTTCGGCATCTTCGGCCACGACCGTGATCGCGCCAGCGGCAAATTGCGCAACGCGTTCCTTCAAAAGTTTATTGAGTACCGCCGCTTCATTCAATTCCAGAATCGTCAGCGCGCCCTGCACTTGAGAGAACATTGGCACCAGACTGTTCAGCTCGGCTGGTTTCGACGGGTCGCGGAAGAAGGTGTCAAGTGAGCCTTCAATCGTGGACAGATTCACTTGTACTTCCTGGCCGACCTGGAACATCAGCATGCGTTCCTGCGCGCGCTTGGACATGTCGTCCATCAGCGCCGTGGTACCGGCTGCGGCGGGCGGCAAAGCAGCACCGGTCATGGTGCCTCTCAGGCGCGCAACAACGTTGTGGGCCTGTGGACCAAAGTCGGAGGACCGGTGGAAATAATTTTCCAGCGCAGACTCGATGAACAGCAGCGCGGTCGCCATTTCGAGAGCTTGCGTTTCGCTTGCGGGCACCTGGGTTTTGCGTATATGTGCAGCAACGGTACCCATGATCTGCACGACGTCGGCAAGATCCTTGTTTGGCTGCTGTTGCGCCGACGCGTAAAACGGTTCACTCTGGGCCACAAATAGCTCGAGCGCTGCGTGGTTTCCGCTCGCAAACTTGAGCCAATTTTCTTTTTGTTCTTGCACCTGGTCGCGCAGACCGCGAATCACCGCCTTCAACGTGTCATCGGCACCCAAAATGCCGCGTTCAACTGGCACGGCAAGCAGTTCATCGAGTCGATAGAGTTCGCGGATTTTTTTCAAGCGCTCGGTATTCGCGTTTGATCTGCCGATAACCAGCAGAATGTCCCTGAACAATTTTTCCGGAATTTTCTGTACGCCCTCGATCAGCAGCTTTATTTGCTGATCGATCTTGCCAAACAATTGCACGGCCAGCGTGCCGGCCTCGACCGGATTGTTAGCTACTGCATCAAAGAATCCGCTTGCGGCATACCAGAACGATACGGTCGGCGACGTCACTTGCAGCGCTTCAATCGCCAGCGTCGCGTTGCGCATTTCACGGGCACCGCCGACCATGTCCTTGTCGCGCAGTAGCCGCAAGAGCCCCGACTGGTACATTGCGCGTCGCTGCTTGATGGCCTCAACAAGCATCTCTGATTTGGGCAGTGCAACGGTGTTGTCGGGCAGAGTAACGCTTAACGATAAATCGGGTGAAAACAGGTCGATCTCGGCCGCGTCTGTGGCACCGCGCGCTTTATTGACCTCAAGGTACGCACGCGCAAGCAGCATCGGGCGATCAGGGTCGCCCGCCATCAAACTGTCGAGGTATGCCGACAGGCTGGCGGTTGCCGTCAGGGCGATAGCGATGCGTTGCGGCGCTTGCGCGCGCGCATTCGGGTCGCTCTCAAGACTGCCAACCAGCTTTTCAATTTCCTCGTTGAATCGCGTGGCGGCACCGAGACCCACCATCGTCAAAGCCCCCGTCACTTGATGCAAGTGGGCGACCGCGTATTTGGCCGCTTTGGCGTCGCCGGGATTAGCCTTCACGGCCTCGAGGTGGGTGCGCGTCTCGGTGAGCGAATGCTCAATCTCCGCCTTCACCCAGGAGAGCGGGCCGATATCAAACACAGGTTTCGGATTGAGTGCCATTTATTGCGAACCGGATTTCAGTCGGGACATGGATCGGTGTGGTTTGGTCGGCCGCTACAGCTTGAATCCGGAAACCGAGGCTTTGAGATCGGACGCCACATCAGCCAGCTCCTTAATCGACGAAGCCGTTTGCTGTGTACCCGTGGTGGTTTGCCGATTGATCTCGAGAATGTCCTGCATGTTGCGCGCGACCTTGTTGGCCGACGCGGCCTGCGCTTGCGTATCGGCGGAAATGCGCTGGATAAGGTTGGCCAGATTTTTTGTCACCGTGTCGATTTCGCTCAACGCCTGACCCGCTGCATCGGAGAGTTTCGCCCCCTCGACCACGCCAGTCGTTGATTTTTCCATGGCGGCCACCGCGTCTTGCGTGTCGGCCTGAATGGTCTTTACGATCGCGCCGATTTGCTTGGTCGCCTCACCCGAGCGTTCAGCCAACCGCTGCACTTCTTCGGCAACCACCGAGAAACCCCGGCCCGCCTCACCGGCTGAGGCCGCCTGAATAGCCGCGTTAAGCGCAAGCACGTTGGTTTGCTCGGTAATGTCGGAAATCAGTTCCACGATCTCGCCAATTTCCTGCGAGCTTTCGCCCAGCCGCTTGATGCGCTTCGACGTTTCCTGAATCTGCTCGCGAATGTCGTTCATGCCGGAGATCGAGTTTTGCACTGCGAGCCTGCCTTTATCGGATGCTGCCAGAGATCGCATCGCAACCTGTGACGATTCCTCGGCGTTTGACGACACAGTGGTCAGTGTCTGCGCCACCCCCAGCACCTGCTGGGTTGTTTCCTGAATTTCTTTCGATTGTTTTTCCGCCGCATCAAGCAATTGCACCGACACCGCTTGCGCTTGTTGGGATTTTGCCGACACCGAAGTAGACGCGTTGTTCACGCCCGTCACCAGCGCACGCAATTCATCAATCGTGTAATTCATCGAGTCAGCGATGGCACCCGTAATGTCCTCGGTGACCTTTGCGCGGATGGTCAAGTCGCCGTCAGCCAGATCGCCCATTTCGTTAAGCAAGCGCAGGATCGCCTCCTGGTTACGCTTGTTTTCGGCTTCGGATTCAGCCGCACGCTTGCGCGCATCCGACAGGAACAGGGCCGCGATAAGCCCCAGGAAAATCAACGCGAACGCGCCAAAAATGAAGGCAAGAATGAGCGGCAGGTTTTGCTTTTCCACGGCGAGCGCTTTTTGTAGTTCCTCCACGTTGCCGAGAAGCTGCTCCGAGCCCTGTTGCAGCGCACGCCCCGACTGCCGTGCCGACACCAGCTTTTGCACGCTGCCGAGAATGGGCTTGATATTTTCTTCAAATCGATTGAAAGATTCGCGAAGTTTGCTCACCTTGGCTTTCGCGTCGCCATCACGTAGCGCGCTGATGCCGAGCGCATCCGAACCGGACTCCAACGCTTTGATCAGTTCGCGGAAATCGTTGGTGTCCTTGCCCATCAGGAACGGAACGGTTGGATCGATGATTTCTCCGCCCAGAATCTCGGCCGATCCGCGGCCGAGCCGTTCGGAGAGAAATGTCAGGCGATTAACCTTCAGCACTTGTGCGGCCGGCGCCCCCGACTGCTGCATGAGCCCGGTCAAATCTTGAGACAGCTCGGCCAGCTCTTCGGAACCCGCGCGCACTTGCGCAATGTTACGGGACAGCTCGGACAGGTCATTTTTCGCCGCCAAAATAGCGGTGGCTGAGTTTGAGCCATCCGAGAATCGTTTTGTCAGCTCAGTCAGGCGTGAGGTGAGCTCTTCGCTGAGTTTGGCGTTGGGGACCGAGTTGTTGAAAGCCTCGCCGCCGTCATTAAGTACATTCAGGTAAATCTGAAACTGATCGCGGCTATCCTGTAATTGTGGAAACGATGCCAGGTCACCGCGCGCCGAAAGGCCGGCCGATTTCGCCAGACGCTGCGTATGAAACTGTAGTTGCGAGGTAATGTTGGTGTAGGTGGATATATTGCTGCGGTTTCTTGCGTCTACAAAAATCGCGCCGATGGTCAGCGCGCCGAACAGCGCGGCGATGGTGAGCAAAATCGGCAGTTGCTGCTCGATCGGACGATTGCCGATGATGGGCAGCGTTAATCCCCCCGCTTTCTTGACTGATTTGGTGACTTTGGCCGCTTGCACATCCGCCGTTATTTTTCGCGTTTGTGTACCCGTGACACCACCCGCATTGGCGGCGTTAGTGGTGGGCCCGGCGCTCGATTTGGCGTCCTTGCCAAGTCCTATCGACGGTGTGCCGAACGGTGTTTTTCTGGGCCCAAACAGCTTATCGATAAAAGGCAGCGAAAACTTGCGGCCTGTGGCTGGCTTGGCCGGCGTTGTCCCGGTCTTTTTCTTGTCCTTGTTCAACAGGGACGGTAATTTGAGTGCCATGGGCTTCTCCCTTGCTTACAATATGAGATCGTTACCAACACCGCTAAGCGGCGACTACCGCAGTCACGATACCTGCTTCGAGAAAGCGCGCATCATGCGTCAATCCCGACAAATCCAATTCGGTCCAGCGTGCGCCAACTGCGTCGCGATAAACACCTTTTATCCATGGCTGAGCGACACCAGCATCAAGCACTTCGGGGGTGAATAACTCGGGGTTGTGCAGCCCCAACATTCGGCTCACCAAAAATCCAGACCCCTCGATCAATTTTTCTGCCACCAAAATTACCCGGCGCTCCATTCCAGGCCCAATCGTCGGCTGACCTTGGAAGGCCGCAAAATCGGTGATCGAGTAAAGCTTGCCGCGAACGTTGGCAACGCCGCGATACCAGGGCAGCGTCATGGGCACGGCAACAATGTTGGGAACCGGAATGACCTCGGATACGTCCGACAAATTGACCAGCCAATTGTCTTGGCCCACCTGAAAACCCAGTCTCGACAGCACCGTTTTGCGGGACGCAGCATCACGCAAACGCTGCGCCACGCCTTGCTGAAACTCGCGGAGACTGGTCTTTCTTGCCACGGGTCAGCGCGCGCCGGGAAAAAGGCCGACTCTCAACCGAGCGCCTTGATTTTCGTAATCAATTCTGGCCCGCTAACGGGCTTGACCAGATAGTCCTTGGCACCCTGACGCATTCCCCAGATCTTGTCCGTTTCCTGATCCTTTGTGGTACAGATGAAGACGGGAATATGTTTGGTCGTGTCGTCGCGCGTAATCGCCCGGGTTGCCTGAAAGCCATTGAGACCAGGCATGACGACATCCATCAGAATGAGGTCTGGTAAATCGGCTTTGGCTTTCTCAACGCCCTCCTCGCCGCTATTGGCAACGACGACGGTGTAGCCTGATTTCACCAGTAACGCTTCGAGAAATGCGCGTTCGGTGGGGGAGTCGTCAACGATAAGGATTTTTTTGACGGCCATAATTCGCTCCAATAATATTCGATGTGTTGGTATGACGAAATTTGTATTTGATGACGCTAGAGCACGTTGCCTGGATGACGATCAGGCAAATGTGCTTCCACCGTCTTCAGCAAACTATCTTTTGAAAATGGCTTGGTCAGATATTCGTCAGACCCGACCATGCGTCCGCGCGCGCGATCAAACAGGCTGTCCTTGGACGACAACATGATCACCGGAGTGACCTTGAATTTTGCATTTTTTTTAATCAACGCACAGGTTTGGTAGCCGTCGAGTCGCGGCATCATGACATCGACAAAAATAAGATCCGGATGGTGATCGGCAATCTTGGCAAGCGAATCGAATCCATTTTCAGCCAGGATTACCTGGCATCCTGCCTGCATCAAAAAAATCTCGGCGGAACGACGAATCGTATTCGAATCGTCGATCACCATGACCCTCACACCGGACAACGGCTTTGCTTCGCTCACAAGACTCTTTTCCTGACCGGACGTGTCAAATTGGCTACCCACTGGTTGTTCAGTCGACCGCTATCGTACGCGCAAACAGCCATCGATATGCAAGTGGCTATTGCTCTGCCCCCTTTATCGAACACTTTCTCAAATTCTTTTGCAACAGTCGGAAAGGTTATCTCGATTTCACGAAAGAAACAATAAGGAACCACATGATTTGACTATTCTTTTATGATTTTTATCGCCGCGACTGTCGGGTCCGGTCGTTCGTAATCAGAACTCCACCATTTCGAAGTCCTCCTTGCGAGCACCACATTCTGGACAGCACCAGCTAATCGGCACGTCTTCCCAACGCGTGCCCGGCAGGATCCCGTCGTCCGGCCAACCGACCGCTTCTTCGTACATCAATCCGCAGACGAGACACATCCAAGTTTTATTGGCAGGCAATAGCGGCGCATTCATGCTTGGCTTTCAAGGCTACAATGGCTGAATGTGTCTCGCGAGACGCCCCACCATTGAAAAATACGCATCATAACGGCTGCACTGGCGGTGCGCCATTCGGCGTTTTCTGTGTGGCACCTCATCAAATTAAGTAATCATGCCCGACTTCATCAAAGCTCCCCCAGCCGTACTTTCTTTTGCCGCGAGCGACCCCTCCGGCGGTGCCGGCATTCAGGCCGACATTCTTACCTTGGCGAGCATGGGCTGCCACCCGTTGACCGTCATCACCGCAATTACGGTGCAGGACACTTCGGGAGTTGAGGCAATTTCGCCGGTGGATGCGGATTGGGTCGCCGATCAGGCCCGCGCCATACTCGAAGATATTCCCGTCGCTGCGTTCAAAATCGGCGTGATGGGCAGCGTGGAAAATGTTCAGGCGATTGCAGAAATCGTCTCCGATTATCCCGATATCCCGCTCATCCTCGATCCGGTTCTGGCGTCGGGACGGGGCGACGAATTTGCCAATGAAGATATGCTGGCTGCGATGAAGGAGCTGCTGATTCCGCAATGCACCGTAATTACGCCAAATACACCGGAGCTACGGCGACTTGCGCTCGAAGACGACGAAGATGGCATCGGTATCGAGAAGCTATCCATGCGCCTGATCGAAATGGGTTGCGAGTATGTACTGGTGACCGGCACCCACGAATCGACGGCTGACGTGATCAACACCATGTTTTTTGAAAAAGGAATTGTGCGCAGCGATGTCTGGGCTCGTTTGCCGGGCAGCTACCACGGCTCGGGGTGTACGCTTGCTTCGGCATTGGCGGCAACCATTGCGCGCGGCCTCGATATTTCCGAGGCGGCGCGTGAAGCGCAGGAATACACCTGGCAAGCGCTTAAATTCGGCTTCCGTCCGGGGATGGGCCAGTTTGTGCCTGATCGGCTATTTTGGGCGCGCGACGATGAAAGCGACGACGACGCGATGCCGACGACCGATCCAAACGACGTTCGCCAGTCCGGCGGGACTCGCCATTAGGCAAGCGGCGAGCAGGTAGCGAACTCATGCGAGGACTGTACGCGATTACGCCGACGACACTCGATTCGAGGCGACTCATCGAGCAGGTAAGCCTTGCCATCGCGGGCGGTGCGAGTGCCGTGCAATATCGCGCCAAGCAGCTCGCAAAGGATATTGCCAAAACACAGGCGCAGGCGCTGCGTGCGGTCACTCGCGCCACCGGAACAACATTCATCATCAACGACGACAGTGAGCTTGCCATGGCGGTCGGTGCCGACGGGGTGCATCTGGGACGGGATGATGGCGGTGCTGATGTCATCCCCCGATTGCGCGGGTTGTGTGCGGCCCGCTTGCCGCATCTGCCTTTCATCATCGGCGTCTCCTGCTATAACGAGCTGTCGCGCGCTGAGACGGCTGTGGCGGCAGGAGCGGACTACATCGCGTTCGGCAGTTTTTTTGCCTCAAGCACCAAGCCCAACGCGGTCAGAGCCGACATGGCCCTGATCCACGCCGCCAAGACCCGATTCACGATTCCCGTCGTGGCCATCGGCGGTATCACGGTCGAAAATGCGCCGCAGTTGATCGCAGCCAACGTTGATGCGGTGGCGGTAATTTCATCGCTGTTTGACGCCAGCGACATCGAGCGCCGCGCGCGCGAATTCACCCACTTTTTTAAGCTTAAAAACCATGTTGAACTTTACCAATAGCAAAACGCTATTCGACAAATCCCAGCACGTCATTCCTGGCGGCGTCAATTCACCGGTGCGCGCCTTTCGCGCGGTCGGCGGCACGCCAATTTTTTTCAGCGAGGGCCATGGTGCCTACCTGTGGGATGTTGACGGCAACAAGTTCATCGATTACGTCGGCTCATGGGGGCCGGCGATTCTTGGCCACGCCCATCCCGAGGTGGTGCGCGCCGTGCAGGAACGCGCGGCCAAGGGCATGTCGTTCGGCGCGCCGACCGAGGCGGAGCTGCATATGGCCGAGCGGCTGTGCGCGTTGTTGCCGTCGATCGAGCAGGTTCGCCTGACCAGCTCAGGCACCGAGGCCACCATGAGTGCGATTCGTCTCGCACGCGGCTTTACGGGTCGCAATAAAATCGTGAAATTTGAGGGCTGCTACCACGGCCATGGCGATGCGCTGCTGGTGAAGGCCGGCTCAGGCGCGCTCACGTTCGGTAATCCGAGCTCGGCCGGCGTGCCCGCCGACGTGGTGGCACACACCATTGTGCTCAACTACAACGACATCGATGACGCGGAAAATTGTTTCCGCAAAATGGGCGATGAAATTGCCTGCGTCATTATCGAGCCGGTGGCCGGCAATATGAATTTTGTCGTGCCGAGCCAAGCGTACATGGATACGTTGCGAAGTCTCTGTACAAAACATGGTGCCGTGCTGATTTTTGATGAAGTCATGACCGGTTTTCGCGTGGGCTTAAGTGGCGCGCAAGGGCACTTCGGCATCACGCCCGACTTGACCACGCTGGGCAAGGTCATTGGCGGTGGCATGCCGGTGGGCGCTTTCGGCGGACGCCGCGACATCATGGCGCATCTTGCTCCACTCGGTGGCGTGTATCAGGCAGGTACGTTGTCTGGCAACCCAGTCGCTGTCGCAGCGGGCCTGAAAACGCTTGAACTCCTCGCAGCACCCGGCTTTTTCGACGCGTTGGCGCAAACCACTTCCGCGCTAGTCAACACCTTGACGGCTGCTGCGACCGACGCAGGTATCCCATTCAGTGGTGCGTCGCTCGGCGGCATGTTTGGGCTTTTTTTTCGCGCGACCGCGCCGCGAAATTACGCCGAGGTGATGCAGTGCGACAAAGAGCGGTTCAATCGCTTTTTCCACGCCATGCTCAAGCGTGGAATTTATCTGGCACCATCCGCGTTTGAGGCAGGTTTTGTGTCAGTAGCACATACTGCCGCCGACATCAACGCCACGGCAAGCGCGGCACGCGATGCATTTGCCGAATGTTGAACAACAAAGCAGACTACTGACGTAATGAAATTCACAGCCACGATTGATGGCGTTGCGCTCGCGGCGTTGATATTTGCCGTGGTGGCGATTGCGGCGGTATCGGCCGTCGCCGTCATCTCGGCTGAAAATCTCATCAGTACCAACGAAAAAGCGCTGCGCATGCAGCGCACTGTGTCCAGTCTGGAGGCGATACGTTTTCATTCCTTTGCTATTGGCAGTAGCGAGCAAAATTACATCATCACCGGCAAAGACAGTGAACTCACGCCATATCGTGCGGGCGCGGTTGAGGTGGAAGCTGAGATTAGCTACCTCGCTGCCCGCCGTCTGGAGCATCCCGATCTCAATGATCGGTTTGACGAGCTTCAAGAGAGCGCGAGAGCCTTCATCGTCGACGCACGAAAGATTGTCGACACCCGCCGTTTGAATGGCGAGCAGGCGGCCACTGACATGGTGAAAAAACATTACAGCGATGGCAGCCGCGAAAAATTGCTCAAAATCACCTACGAGCTATTAGCCGGTGCCCGCAAGCAGTTGGATGCGCAGGAAACAGAACAGATGGTGTACGGAGACAAGGTGCGGCGCTTGATCGTTGCGCTCATTTCAACGGCGGCTTTTATTCTGATATTTTTATATGCATCGGTACGCAGGTTGAGCATCGCGCAGCGGGCGGCGCAGGCGCGTTTCGCGCATCAGGCCATGCACGATTCGCTCACCGGCCTGCGCAATCGTGCTGCGGTCATGGAGCACATAGACAAAAAACTCGCCGATGGCGAGCAGGAGGCAGCGCTAGGCGGGTTTGCATTGCTGTTGCTCGACCTCGATGGCTTCAAGGCAATCAACGACAATTCAGGCCACGACGCTGGCGACGCGCTGCTGCGACAAGTCGCGGCGCGAATAGAGGCCGCATTGCGGGACTCCGATTTTGTCGCGCGTCTCGGCGGCGACGAATTTCTCATCGTCGTGCCACAAGTCTCCGATCCGGAAACGGCCGCACGGGTTGGTAAAAAACTCGTCGAGGTGGTCGGCAAACCTTACGCGTTAAGCGGCCAGCAATCGCGCGTGACGGCGAGCATCGGCATCAGCATGTTTCCAGCGGACGCGCAAGATCGGGAGACGCTCATGAAATGTGCAGACCTGGCGCTGTATGAGGCCAAACGCGCCGGACGAGACCAGTTGTGTTTTTACGAGCGTGGTCTGCGGGGCGGCACGCGTTGCTGAGCGCCACATGCACCGCCACTGCATAGGTCAATTGGCTGAAAGGCCGTGCCAATATTGCGTTTTATAGCATCGATCACTGCGTCAGGTACCACTCACGGTCAGTAGATTAATCACTTTGGTCACGCCAACGATGTGACTGGCAATACCTTCGGCGCGCTGCTTGCGGGCGTCCGTCGAGACTGCACCTTTCAACGTCACTTCGCCCTTGACGGTATTGACCTCAATGCCGAGCGCGCTTAAGCCCGGGTCTTTCAAGAGATCCGCTTTGATCGATGCAGTAATGGCAGAGTCCTCGGCGATGGTGCCGACTTGTTCCACTTTGCTGAATACGGCATTACCCGCCTTGTCGACCGCGTTACCAGTGGTGTTGGAAATCGACGCACCCGCGCTCGCGACCGCAGCACCCGCCTGATCCACTTTCTGCTCAATTTTTTCGCCAGCGGCGACGACCTTGGCATTGGTTTTATCGATGGCACTGTCAAGCTTTTGTCCAACAGTTTTGCCCGAATCGGTGTATTTATCGCAGCCGGATATCACCAGCACGGCAGCGACGGTCAAGACCGCCATTGACTGACAGCGTGAAAAGTAAGTTTTCATGATGCGCTCCTTATTAACGTAGCGTGCTTTTATTATCGACAATCATCGGCTGGTTCGACATAGACACACTGCTGATTTGAACGTAGGAAAAATCTGACAGTCAGCAACGTCTCTTTCTAACGCCAACTTATGAACAAGATTTCCCGACACCTCAACACCAGTCGCCTCAACCTGCTCCGGGACGAATGGCTTACATGGCGCGATCTGCTTGGAAAATAGCAACGCAACCTGAAACAGAAATAGACGTCATCGTTTGTCTGACAGACGATTGCGACCCGCGCTTATGGGGAAAAACCGTTCGTCAATGCACTATCAATTTGCAAGTTCAGAACCCGCAACAAGAATTTACCTTTCAACAATCAAGTCGGAGAATCCACATGAAGAAATTCATATTTACCCTGGCTGCCCTGTGCAGCGTCGTCGTATTCACCACCGGTTGCAACACCATCGAAGGCGCAGGAAGAGATATTGAGCGCGCCGGTGAAAAAATCGAAAACAGCGCACAGAAAAACAAATAGTTTTTCTAAACAGTGAAATAAAAGCCGCGCTTGTCGCGGCTTTTTTACGTGCGGTCAATGTGTAAATAAAACAGTGCGAAAAAAACGGGCCACAAGGACCCGTTGAAAGTGTGGCCAGTGACGGCCTCACAAGGGAATAAATAGTGAACGTTACATCTTAAAGCGGGCTTTTGCTTCCTTGATGCAAACGTCTTTCGTGTCGCCACTGAAAGCATCGCACTTCTCGGCAGCGACCTTGTAGTTCGCTTTGCGTTTTTCATCTGAGGCATCGGTACGTGCTTCGCTCACCTTGGTACCG